>DAOUSP010000196.1 GCA_030627155.1 Candidatus Aminicenantota bacterium | reverse complement strand
AGTTGAGGTTGCTGCAGATGCGAGGCACAGGGTATGCAGCTGTGGTCGTCCACCGCAAATGTCCTGTAACGAAGCAGATGCAGTTAGATCGGCTCGCCTGAAGGGTAAAGAATGCCGACATAGAGCAAAAGAAGTACATGGGGAAAAAGTTGAATATTATGCTAAAGGAAAAATCAACGTAAGTGGAAGATATCATGGGAAATAAATATTGGTGTCGGCATAATTTATGAATTATTCAGGATAATTAATTATAGAAAAAGTGTCGGCAATTTTCATGAAAAACTCAGGCTAAATAAGGAGAAATTAAGATGAAGCCAAAAATTTTAATTACAAGAAATATTTTGCCTGAAGCACTCCAATACCTGAAAGAACATGTTGACTATGAAATAGTAGCAACAGGCAGAAATTTAACAAAAAAGGGAATCATAGAAAAAATTAAAGATAAAGAAGGGCTTTATTCACTCCTTGTAGATACAATCGATAAAGATGTCATCAATGCAGCACCATTGTTAAAAATTATAGCCAACTGCGCTGTTGGTTATAACAACATCGACATGTATTATGCCCACAAAAAAGGAATAATGGTCACAAATACGCCAGGAGTATTAACAGAAACTACTGCTGACCTCACCTGGGCACTGATATTTGCTGTAGCCAGAAGAATTCCTCAGGCGGATAAATTCACAAGAGAAAAGAAATATAAAGGTTGGGAACTTGATTTATTCCTTGGGAAAGAAATCACAGGAAAGCAGTTGGGAATAATAGGAATGGGCCGTATTGGAAAAGCTGTCGCTTTAAGGGCCAAGGCGTTCAAGATGAAAGTAGTGTATTCAGATCCTGTAAGACTAAGCTCTGAAGAGGAAAACGAATATCAAGCATCATTCGTCACGCTCGAAAAACTTATCTCTTCATCTGACATCATCACCATCCACACAGCCCTTACATCTGAAACTTTTCACCTGATATCCAAGAAAGAACTCAAGCTGATGAAAAAAGATGCCATACTGGTGAATGTTTCCAGAGGTGAAGTGGTTGATGAAAAAGCCCTGGCAGACGCTCTTGAAAAGAATCAAATTTGGGGAGCAGGTTTGGATGTCTATGAAAACGAACCTGAAATAGAGAGCAAGCTTATTAATTTAGATAATATAGTCCTTCTTCCTCATATAGGAAGTGCGACTTATGAAACGCGTCTTAAAATGGCAATGACAGCCGCTGAAAATCTTGTGCAAGGATTAAAAGGAGAGCGGCCTAAAAACCTCATTGCTTTCTAATACAAGTAAACGCCAAACAATCAATCCGGCTCTTGCTTTTATTTATTGTCCCTTTAAGGGTTCATTCATGCTTCCTGTTCTATAACCAAGAAGGTCAAGAGTAATATACACGTATCCGAGTCTCTTTAACCTTTCAATAATCCCCTTTCTTTTTTTCTCATCTAAAATAAAATGGAAGTCTTCAGGGACCACTTCAATGCGTGCAATATTACCATGATGGCGGACACGAATTTGAGAGAATCCAAGGGAATGTAAATACTCCTCTGCCTGGGCAACCTGGCTTAAGCTTTGAGAATCAATGGGCATACCATAAGGAAAGCGAGATGCTAAACAGGCCATAGAAGGTTTATTCCATGTTGAAAGGGTTAATTTGCGCGAAATCTCCCGGATTTCATATTTTTTTAGGCCAACTTCTTTTAAAGGCGAACGAATGCCCAGTTCATTGGCTGCTTTAATTCCTGGACGGAAATCCTTTGTATCGTCAAAGTTTGCTCCATCAAGCACATAAGGGATTTTTTCTTCTTGTGCTATTTTTTTCAATGTAGAAAAAAACTCTTTCTTGCAAAAATAACACCTCTGAGGGGGGTTACTCGTAAAATCAGGGTTTTTCATCTCATTTGTCATAATAATTTTATGGCGTACTTTCCATTTTTTAGCAATTTTTGAGGCATTCTTTATTTCCGTCTCTGGGAAAATTATTGACGAAGCCGTCACTGCAAACACATTCTCTCCTAATACATCCTTGGCTGTTTTAAGAAGGAATGTGCTGTCTGTCCCCCCAGAAAAAGCCACTAAGACACTTCTCATTTCCTTTAGAAGAGCCTTCAGTTTTTCGTATTTACGAATCACCTTATTCCTCCCCTCACCGAATAAGTGAGTAGTAAGTAGTGAGGAGTAAGGAGTAAACAGTATTAATTTCTTCTCTCCTCACTCCTTACTGTTTACTCTTTACTCTTTTTACTTCCTTCACAAACTCTTTTACCATCTCTCTTTCTTTTATCCGGCGGTAAAGTCTCCCTTTCTTAAAAATAACCCCTTCTCTACTTCCGCATGCCAAACCTATATCTGCTTCTTTGGCCTCCCCTGGCCCATTGACCATGCAGCCCATTATTGCTACTGTCAGGGCCTCTTTTATGCTTGAGAGCTGTTTTTCTATTTCAGAATAAATCCTGAAGAGGTCAACCTCACACCGGCCGCATATGGGACAAGAAACAATATTTATCCCTCTTGCTCGGAGTCCCAAAGAAGAGAGAATCATATATCCAACACGGACTTCTTCTTCAGGAGGAGCTGTAAGCGAAACCCTTAAGGTATCAACCAATCCCTGGCTTATAAGGAGAGCAAGCCCCACAGAGGATTTCACAGAGCCAGGAATCATGCCTCCAGACTCAGTGATTCCTGCATGAAATGGATAATCGACTTCTTTAGCTAAAAGCTCATACGCCTTCAGTGTTCGAAGCACATCAGAGGCCTTCATTGAAATCTTTATAAGCTCAAAGTCCATATCCTCAAGAATCTTCACATGTCGCAAGGCGCTTTCAACCATTGCCTCAGGGGTAGCACCTCCATGCTTACGAAGCAGGTCTTTTTCTAAAGAGCCGGCATTGACTCCAATTCTTATTGGAACATTCCTTTCCTTTGCCACGCGAACAACTTCCCTGACTTTCTCTATAGACCCAATATTGCCCGGGTTTATTCTGAGGCCTGAAATCCCTTTTTCAAGTGAGGCAATTGCTAATTTATAGTCAAAATGGATATCAGCAATAAGTGGCAAAGAGACACTTTTTCGAATTTGGCCAAGCGCTTGCGCAGCATCCATATCAGGAACAGCAAGGCGTACAATCT
>DAOUSP010000095.1 GCA_030627155.1 Candidatus Aminicenantota bacterium | reverse complement strand
GTTGAGATGTTGCATAGATGAAATCTTGAACTTCAAGTATAGCTTTTTGTGGGTCCATTACACGAAAATATACAACTGCATTGACTTTAACAGTGACATTGTCTTTTGTAATTACATCTTGAGGAGGGATGTCCATAACTACGATTCGTAAGCTGACCTTGACCATACGGTCAATAGGAGGAAATACAAAAATAAGGCCTGGACCCTTGGGTTTAGAGAGCACACGGCCGAGTCGAAAAATGACTCCACGTTCATATTCTCTTAAAACTTTGATTGCATTCAAGAGATAAAGGACAATAAAACATATCACTATGATTGGAAAAGTTAACATTTTGACCTCCTTAATTAATATGCCTTTAAATTATATTAATATCAATGACTTTTTTGAAAAGCCTTTTTAAGGTGGCTGTAACCGCTCATATGTTCTTCCATTTATTTTGAAATGCTTAAAGTTTCTCATGAAATTAATCATCCAGTTAACCAGATATAAAGATTTACTTTGAATTAGGCCTTTTTTACTTTTATTTTTAAATTTTGCATGACTTCAACAACTTCCACCTTTACTCCCTTTGGAATATCTTCAAGTGCTTCTGCATGCCATATCTCTCCATGGACAAATACTTTTCCTTCTGGATTTAATCGGGATTGAGCAAAACCGATTTCTCCAACAAGGCCTTCCTTCCCTGTAAAAACCTTTCTCGCATGAGCGCGAATCGTAATAGTTATCAAAAAGATGAATATTAAAGAAAGCCCAATAGCCACTGGGATGATGAATTTCAAACTAGGGCGAAGTTCAGGGATAGGTGTATCTATAAGCATAATCGAACCAATTATCATTGAAATAATTCCTCCTACAGATAAAATTCCATAACTTTGGACTTTCAGCTCAAGAATAAACAAGCCGATTGCAAGTAAAATCAGCATCAAACCAACATAGTTAATGGGTAAGATCTGGAAGGCGAAGATAGCCAAGAGAAGGCTAATTGTGCCTAAGACACCAGGAAGGATGGCTCCCGGATTGGAAAGTTCAAAATATAGGCCAAGAAGTCCCAACATGAGGAGAAGATAAGCCAAATTCGGGTTGGAAATCGTGAGAAGGAACTTCTGCCTTGCTGTCATGGAGACCTCAAGGATTTCCTCATCCTTGAGGTCTAACTTGATAGTTTCCCCGTTAAATCTTTGAATTTCTCTGCCATCAAAATGGGCTATTAGTTCTTTATCACTTTTTGCAATGATATCAATAAGTTTTCCTTCAAAAGCTTCTTTTTCTGTGTAAGATAGACTCTTTCGGACTGCATCCTCAGCCATCTTTGTGTTCCGACCTCTTTTTTCTGCAATTGATTTTATGTAAGCAGCCGCGTCATGAGTTACCTTTTCAGCCATTGTCTCATCCATTTGCTGACCTGTGATGGATATTCCGACAGGATGGGCTGCGCCTGTGCTTGTGCCTGGTGCCATTGCAAAAATATCACAAGCAACTCCTATAAAGAATCCCGCAGAGGCCGCACGTGCTCCAGCTGGGCTAACATATACCGCAACAGGAACCTTGGATCCCAGGATTCGTTCGATGATTTCCCTCATGGAAGTGTCTAAACCTCCAGGGGTATTGAGCACAATGATTATCAGTTGAGCATTTTCTCTTTCTGCCCTATCGATTGTATTACGGATATATTCAGAAGTTATTGGATGAATAGCGGCATCAACCGTGATTTTAAGGATTGATGAGTAACCAAATGAAAAAAGAGTAATAATAAGAAAGGAAACCAAAAAAATTTTTTTCACTTTAAATTCATTATAAAAAGTATATTAAAACAAGTCAATAACTTATCCCTTGACTTTTTATTTTCAATAAATTAAATATTATAAACAATAGAGTTAAAAGGAGATTTGAATGATTAAGAATGATATCGCCCTTGCAATTGAGAAGAAATCTGAGTTCAGCAGGGCAAAATCGTTATTAATCGTTGATGCTGTTCTTGATTCACTTAAAGAATCGCTTGCAAAAGATGAAAAAATAGAAATAAGAGGATTTGCCAGCTTTAAGGTAGTCCCTAAAAAGACTGGTTATGGAAGAGATATCCGGAGAAAAAAGCAAATCAAGATCAAGAGAGGGAAGAGAATAAAATTCAGGCCTGGACAAGAATTGAAAAACATAAAAAACAAATAGCTATATGCAAGAAAAAAATCTCCTACGTAAGAATAAGGATATTGTCTGATTTAAAATCCGTGCGCTTCTTTTTCGTATTTTTCTATGAGTAAATACAAAGTAAAACCTCTTGTTCCTAAGGGTTTGCAGACTTATTCTATACATGCGAGGAAAAGCAAAGTGGACAAGAATAGTTTCGCCCGGGTTTTTACTCCTGATGAAAAATTCTCACAATTTGTGAATAGTCTTCCAGATATTTTAGCAGGGAAGGATTTCAAAGAACTAATTTTCCTGCTTAAGGAAGCCAAGAGGAAGAAAAAATCAATTATTTTTGCGATTGGGGCCCATGTAATCAAGGTAGGATTAAATCCCATTCTGATTGATTTGATGGAGAGAGGGTGGATATCTGCGTTGGCTCTTAATGGAGCAGGGATTATTCACGATTTTGAAATTGCAATAGCAGGGAAAACGTCTGAGGATGTAGAAACACAGATCAAACAAGGACAGTTTGGGATGGTTAAAGAAACAGGGGACATGCTTAATGAAGCTGTAAAAAACGGAAAGATGGAAGACATTGGGCTTGGGGAAGCAGTTGGGAAGATGATATCCAATTATGATTTTCCCTATAAAAAACAGAGCCTTTTATTCTTGGCATATCAATTGAATATTCCAGTGACCGTTCATGTAGCTATTGGTACAGATATAATTCATTTCCATCCTACTGTGGATGGAGAAGCACTGGGGAAAACATCATTGACGGATTTTTTCCTGTTTTGCTCTATAGTTGAAAAGCTTGAAGGGGGAGGAGTTTTCCTTAATATTGGGTCTGCCGTGATTCTTCCAGAGGTCTTTCTGAAAGCCGTATCATTTCTTAGGAATCAAGGAAAAGTTCTTGACCATTTTTCAACAGCAGTTTTTGATTTCATAAGTCATTATAGGCCTTATCAAAATGTGGTTAAAAGGCCGCTTGGAAGTAAAGGAAAAGGATTTTATTTTATCGGGCATCATGAGATTATGATGCCTCTACTTGCGGCTTCGCTTAAAACATAGTAAAGACACACCGGACATTTTTTTCTTTTAATAGTATTTGATAAGAATCAGATGAGAGAATAGTTTATCATTTAGAGGAATTTATCTATTTTTCCAGCTTATCATTGTATTTAATGGCATAATCCATCATTAAATTCCTATATAGGCGTTCTGTTTGTTCGATAGTACTTGCAAGAGAATCGGATGTGTCGATTATGTAATCGGCGTATTTTAATTTTTCCTCAGAAGGCATTTGGCTTCTGATTTTTTTTATTGCTTCAGTGCGTGTAATATGATCCCTGTATATTAAACGCTTTATCTGTATCTCCCTTTTGCAGTAAACAACGACAACTTTATCGAAGAATCTGGCATAATTTGCTTCAATCGTTAAGGCTGCTTCAGAGATGAAAATATTATACTTTTTCTCTCTGTCCAGCGTCTCAATAATTTCTTTTTCCTTTTTAATAACAAGAGGATGTATAAGATTATTGAGGAATTGCCGTTCATCATTATTTGAAAAAACAATAGGTCCCAATTTTGAGCGGTTTATTGTTTTGTCAGGATTAATAACATTTTCACCAAAATGCTCTTTGATTTTTTTCCAAACAGGGGAAAGGGGTTTCATGAGCTCATGGGCAATTTTATCGGAATGATGAATATAACAACCCAAATCCTTAAGTACTTCTGCCACAACTGATTTCCCTGAGGCAATGCCACCTGTTAAAGCAACTGTCAACATTGTTTAGCTCTTTGTGTTTTCTTTCTTATGACTTTTTTATTGGCAAGAGATGTCTTCATTGTTTTTTGGATGCTAAATAGAAGAACTGTACTCTAAAAGCAGAGCTGTTATTAAGCGTCTTCTTCGGAAATGAATTTGAATTCTTTGTTGAAACGGATTGCAACACCTTGCTGTTTCCCTTTTTTATTAGGCTTTTCGAGCCGGACTGTAAGCCCTCCAAGACGGAGCTTGACTTTTTTGCCTTCGGTAAGGCCTGTTGGCAAGTCAATCATCAAGTTTAACTTTGATCCTACAGTGACTCCTGAGTCAAGGCAAAAATAAGCCCCTTGAGAACTTATGTTTTCAAGGGTTGTCTGTTCTTTGAATGTTTTACCTATAGGGGCCTTTCCTTGAACTTCAGCTTTCAAAGGAAGTTCAAAGCGCCATTCCCTGCGTCGATTGATACTTGCATTTGTGTTTGGTATAAGGGTTTTAGTCTTTTTTTCTGTTTGGGTTTTTTTTGATGCGGATTTCTTTGTCATTGATACCTCATGAATATTATCAGAGCATTAAAATAAGGCTGAATTGATAGCATACAATGCAAGCTGAAGTCTACTGTGAGTGTTAAGCTTGGCATAGATGCTTTTAATATGGGATCTGACTGTGTTCTTGCTTATGAACATTGCTTCTGCTATTTCATCATTGCTTTTTCCTTGGCCGATAAGTCTGAGAACCTGGAATTCTGTTGGGGTTAATTGGTCGAGAGTTCTTTCTTTCAGGTCTCTACCAACAACGGAAATAATCCTGTCCATGATACTGCTCATTTTATCTCTTGGAAGCCAGATGTCTCCCTTGTGGACGATTCGGATCGCTTCAGCAAGTTGATCGGAAGGATCGTTTAAGTCAAAATATCCTCTCATGCCAGAATTAATCAGACTTACGACCTCTTCATGGGAAGGTACTGTACCTAAAAACATCGGCTGATATTTGATATCTTTCTTTTCTAAGTCTCTGATCGCCTTGCAAATCTCCTTTAGGTTCGGGGTTTGCTCTGAGTTTGCAAAAAGAATGACATTGGGATTATTGTTTTTTATTGACTCTAAAAAAGAGTCAATAGTACTTTTCTCGACTCCAAGCACTTTGATATCCGAATCCTGCTCTAAGGCTTTTTGAATGCCAGCCCAGATTAATTCCGAGAGACAATAAACAAGGACACGGATTTTATTGTTAATTGATTGAGATTTTTTGTTTATCATTTATGACTCTTTCTTTTAATCCCCCTAAAAATTGATACGATTTCATGTTTTTTAAAAATCTTATATAAATATAATTACATTGTCAAGGAAAGCCAGGTTCTAGTATGCATCTCTATTTCCGTGACAGTTAATTATGAAGGTGTAATCTGTCACAGCGCCGGTTCCCCTCCATCCTTGCCAAGACCCTCCCACCCTCCACAATGGGCTTCAGATGGAGAGGAACCGTCACCGCACTTCTCAATTAGGTCAGATGTTTCCCTCATCACGGAAACGGAAATTCATACTAGAGCC
>DAOUSP010000068.1 GCA_030627155.1 Candidatus Aminicenantota bacterium | reverse complement strand
TGCCCTTTGGAAAATATAATGAATCTTCAAGACCCCATGAAACAATGCTTATAACAGTGCCCTTGAATGTGGAAAGACTTTATCCTCAACGATTGCGGGATATTGGAATATTAACGCAAGGAAGATGGGGGGGATTGACTTATTCTGCTTATATTGGAAATGGACTTGCCGAGAGCCAGGATTTAAAAGGAGGCCAGCAGTTTAAGGATAATAATCGTGATAAAGGGAAGGGAGGAAGGATAGGATGGATGTTACAGCAGGGATTTGAAGTGGGTTATTCCCATTATCAAGGGAAATTCGATGATGGGAACACCCGTAAACTCATTATGCATGGTTTTGATGCAACTTGGGTGACAACTGAAGGATTTCAGATACTTGCAGAATATGCAAAGTCTCAGATAGAAAATCCAGAAGAATTTTCCGATGGAAAAGCCGAGGGATATTTCGTCCAATGTTCCTTTGTAATTGAAAGCTTACGCCCTGTTTTAAGTTACCAGAAGCTAAAATATAACGATAGATTTCATGGCCCTGGATTTATGGGATTAGAGTTTCCAGGCGAAGGGATATCCATAGATAAAAGGCGGTGGGCTTTGGGGCTTGTTTTAGTGCTCTCCCAAAAGCTGCTTTTAAAGGTTGAATATGACTGGAATAAAGAAGGTGAAGCAAAATTAAAGGATAATGCCCTGTATCTTCAGATGGCTTACAGCTTTTAACCTTGTTTCTCTTTGTGAGTTCTGATAAAATTCAATATCAATAGTGTAATTGCCTTTGTATCAAAAATTTAATTCTTCTGAGGAGATTCTCATGGGTAATCTTGCGGTTATGGGCACCCAATGGGGTGATGAAGGAAAGGGGAAAATCATCGATCTTCTGACACCTGCATTTGATATAGTTGCCAGGTATCAAGGAGGGCACAATGCTGGGCATACAGTTTATGTCAACAGCAAAAAATTCGTTCTTCATCTGATTCCCTCCGGAATTTTGCATCCGGATAAACTGTGTATAATAGGAAACGGTGTAGTCATTGATCCAAAAGCATTTCTTAAGGAGATTTCTGAATTAAAAGAAAAAGGCATTAATCATGATGAGAATATAATAATAAGCAAGGGTGCACATATTATTCTCCCATACCACGCACGTGTTGAAAGTATCAGCGAAGAATTAAAAGGGGATAAAAAAATCGGGACCACTTGTCGGGGAATAGGCCCTTCCTATGTAGATAAAGCGGCCCGGCAAGGGATAAGAGCTGGTGATTTATTGAATCCTTCTGTGTTAAAGGAAAAAATCGAAGAGAATGTTGCGGAAAAAAACATCTATCTCGCTCATTATAGGAAACCACTTTTAAATGCTGTCGAGATATTTAATAGATTCAACTCATATGCCCAAAGAATAAAAAAATACATTAAGGATGTTTCTTTTATTCTTAATAATGAAATGAAAGCAGGCAAAACAGTGCTCTTTGAAGGGGCGCAAGGGGTATTGCTCGATATAGATCATGGAACATACCCGTATGTGACATCCTCCAATCCAACATCTGGAGGCGTGTGTACTGGATTGGGAATCGGGCCGGATAAAATCCATGCTATACTTGGTGTGGCTAAAGCATACACGACTCGAGTCGGAGGAGGACCTTTTCCCACGGAAATTTTTGATAAAAATGGACAATTACTTCTTCAGAAAGGAAATGAATTTGGAGCAACTACTGGACGGCCGAGAAGGTGTGGATGGTTTGATACCTTTGCTGTGAAATATGCCTGCAGAGTCAATGGGATAAATAAAATTGTTTTAACAAAGCCTGATATTCTCGATGGTTTTGAAGAGATATCGATTTGCGTGGGATACAAGTATAAAGGTGAATCACTCGAAAGCTTTCCAACTGAAAGTTGGGTATTAGATGAAGTCCAGCCTCAGTATAAAAAAATTAAGGGTTGGAAGAGACCGATAGAGAAAACAACAGATATGTCTGCCCTTCCTTCTGGTTTTTTAGATTATGTAAAAATGATAGAAGAACTTATACAAGCGAAAGTTGCCATAATTTCTACAGGAACAGGCAGGGAAGATACTATTTTAGTAGAAGATGAGTTGAAGGATGTCTTGGATTTAAAAAAGATTTATAGAGAAATTAACAAAAAACTGTAAAATTATTAAAGCAAAAAAAACCGGGAAAAAGATGCTTACAATGGAGAAAAATCGGTTGACTTCAAGATAGTTTTTCTTTAATCTATTAATGTTGATAATATCAATCGAATTGATAGGATAAATAGGAATTAATATATAGACTCTTCCAGAAGCCGAAAAAACAGAAATCAGAAAGCACACAGAAAAATTTCCAAAAAAAGCGTGGTTTTTGATGCAAAAAAGGTTTATAAATATATTAGCCTTTGATTAGATAGAGCGAGAGAATGTTTACATCTTTAGGAGGAAATTACCATGAATGAAAGAGTGGAAAAGGTGTTAGACAAGGTTCGGCCCAGTCTCATTGCTGATGGAGGAAATGTTGAGCTCATAGAAGTGAAAGATGGAGTAGTAAAAGTCAAATTGACAGGAGCTTGCAGGGGCTGTCCAATGTCCCAGATGACTTTAAAGATGGGAATTGAAAAATTCTTGAAAAAAGAAATTCCTGAGATAAAAGAGGTTATTGCTGTATAGGCGCTATGGATTATAATAATATATAGTACATAATGTTAATTTCTGAAAATTACATTTAATTAGATTCTGATGAGAATGGTATATTTCGATCACATTGCATCAACTCCTCTGCACCCGCTTGTTTTAGAATCCATGCTTCCTTATTTTAATGAACATTTCGGCAATCCCCAAAGTATTCATACGCATGGCCAGAAATCTTTACAGGCAATAGAGAAAGCCAGAGAGGAAGTTGCCCGGCTGATAAATGCACAGCCTTCTGAAATATTATTTACTTCCAGCGGCTCAGAGTCCAATAACTTAGCTTTAAAAGGGATTGCACCAGCCGAAAGAAACAGAGGAAACCATATCATAGTTTCTTCCATTGAACATCAATCTGTTCTACGTCCTGCATCGAAGCTGGAAAAACAAGGTTTTAAATTAAGCTATGTTTCTGTGGATAAATATGGATTGGTTGATCCTGATGACGTGAAGAAAGCATTGACTCCGCAGACAATATTGGTTTCTGTGATGTTGGCAAACAGTGAGGTTGGCACCATAGAGCCCATTAGGGAGATTTCTGCCATTTGCCAGGAAAATGATGTTGTTTTCCATACAGACGCAGTTGCAGCAGCAGGCAATATTCCTGTTGATGTTAGTTCGCTTGGAGTGGATTTGTTGAGTTTATCAGGGAATCAATTTTATGGCCCAAGCGGAAGTGCAGCTCTATATGTTAAAAAAGGAACAAAGATAGATTCCATTATTGATGGAGGCATACAGGAGAATGGGAAAAGGGCCGGAACAGAAAATGTTGCAGGGATAGTAGGACTTGGCACAGCTGCTAAGCTTGCTCTAAAGCAAATGGAACAAAGGAAGCAAAAGTTAATAACCTTAAGAGATAAATTGATAAAGGAACTTCTTGAGCGGGTGGACCATGTGGTCCTTACAGGCCATCGTAAAAACAGGCTTCCTTATCATGCAAGCTTTTGCATCAAGTTTGTCGAAGGAGAATCGATGCTGTTAAGCCTTGATATGCAGGGGGTTGAAGTGTCCAGCGGTTCGGCCTGTACATCTAAAACTCTGAAAGTATCCCATGTGCTTCAGGCGATGGGAATCGATGCTGCTGTTGCACAGGGGTCAATCGTTTTTAGTTTGATTGAAGAGACAACTTCAGAAGATATTGACTATCTTCTGGAGGTTTTTCCTCCTATTGTTGAGAAGCTGAGGAAAATGTCTCCCCTTTATACCAAATACCTGGAGGAAAAGCACAATGATATATAACGAAAAAGTTATGGAACATTTTCAAAATCCTCGCAATGTCGGGGTTATTAAGGATGCTGATGGAGTCGGAGAAGTTGGAAATCCTGTATGCGGCGATATGATGACATTTTATATTAAAGTGAAGAACAATCGAATTGCCGATGTTAAATTCCAGACATTTGGCTGTGGAGCTGCCATTGCTGTCTCAAGCATGGTGAGCGAGATGGCTAAAGGAAAGACTCTGGAAGAAGCAATGAAAATTGCAAATAAAAGCGTTGCCAAAGAATTAGGTGGATTGCCTAAAAATAAGCTGCATTGCTCAAACTTGGGTGCGGATGCTCTACATAAGGCAATCGAAGATTTTAAGGAAAAACAAAAGGCCAAAAGAAAAATTAGTGATTCTAAAATGGACGTGAAGCCTGTTGTTGTAAACTGTCCTTACTGTGATGGCCCTTTAAATGGGTTTGAAGAAATTTGCCAGAAATGCCAGGTTGAATTGGAAAATTGTCCTCAATGTGGAAAACCAATGAAAAAAGGAACTCAAGAGTGCCCTCATTGTGGTGCCACAAGGTGAGGATTTAAGATTTATGACCATTTGGGAAAATATTACCTTTATTTTAAGGGAAGCAGTAAAAAATGAATAAAGAAGAGCTCATTTCCAGGATAAAACAATTGAAAAAAGAAAAAAACGCTATTATTCTGGCTCATAATTATCAAATCGCTGATGTTCAAGACATTGCTGATTTTGTCGGAGATTCATTGGAGCTTAGCAAAAAAGCAGCATCGCTTAAGGAACCTATGATTTTATTTTGCGGAGTTTTCTTTATGGCAGAGACAGCAAAAATGTTGGCGCCTGAAAAGACTGTTCTTCTTCCTGAAATTGATGCTGGGTGCCCTATGGCAGACATGGCAACGGCCCCAGAGGTTAAGGCATGGAAGAAAAATTATCCAGAAGCAGAAGTGGTTTGCTACATAAACACAAACGCAGATGTCAAAGCCGAATGTGATGTATGCTGCACATCATCTAATGCTGCTAAGATCGTTGAATCTGTCGATTGTGATACGGTTCTTTTCGTTCCTGATAAGAATCTTGCAGCATATGTATCTCTATTCACTCAGAAAAGAGTCATCCCATGGGAAGGATATTGTTATGTCCACGACAAAATCATGAAAGAAGATGTTCTGAAAAAACGGGCCCTCTATCCTGATGCAGAAGTATGGGTTCATCCAGAGTGCCGTCCAGAAGTTATTGACCTCGCTGATAAAGTTCTTTCCACTGGGAAAATGGTTTTAGAAGCAAGGGTGACATCAAAGAAGCATATAATCATAGGCACAGAAATAGGCATGATTTATCGATTAAAAAAAGAGAATCCAGATACCAATTTCTACCCATTGAAAGAAACTGCTCTTTGTTTAAATATGAAAAAAATAGATTTAGGAAGCATCCTTAAAGCATTAGAAGAAAATCGATACAAGATAGAGGTCCCTTCTGAAATCAGACAAAAAGCGTTGTGGACAATAGAAAAAATGCTTGCCGTTTAATGGGAAAAAATGAGCTCATGGATTTCTTGTGAAATACACATCTTATTATTTACCTTGGAATCATAAAAAGATCGGGTAAATAAGGAGAAGAACTATGAAGCACTCGTTACGGGTTGGTAGGATATCCGGAATAGACATTTTTATAGATTCCAGTTGGGTTGTCATATTTATTCTATTTACCTGGGTGTTGGGTGCATCTTATTTTCCTAATAAATTCTCAAATTGGCCTGCGAGCCAGTATTGGGTAGTAGCCGTTTTTACAAGTCTTCTTATATTTGCTTCTGTCTTAGTTCATGAATTGGCGCATTCACTTGTTGCTCAAAAACAAGGAGAGAAGGTGAGGAGCATTACTCTCTTTATCCTTGGGGGAGTGGCGCAAATTAGCGAAGAACCTAAACAACCTTTGAAAGAGTTGGTGATGGCTCTGGTTGGCCCAATGGCCAGTTTAATGCTTGCCCTTTTGTTTTTTATCCTATCTCTCGCATTCCGAGGTGTCAGCGAGCCGCTTCAGTCTTCTTTTGAGTACCTGGCGCTCATCAATACAATACTTGCGATTTTTAATCTTCTCCCTGGTTTTCCAATGGATGGAGGAAGAATTTTGAGGGCTATTCTCTGGAAGAGCACCGGAAATCTCAGAAAAGCTACAAGAATCGCTTCTCAAATCGGGCAGGGATTTGCGTTTTTCTTGATTTTCATAGGAATTTTTCAGGTTATAAATGGGAACATTTCTGGCTTTTGGCTTGTATTTATAGGATGGTTTCTTCACAGTGCGGCTGTAAGAGGGTACCAGCAAGTCATGTTTGACTCTGTTCTTATAGGAATAAGGGCAGAAGATTTGATGACACGCAATTTCGAATCAGTTCAGAGTACCCTTCCTGTTCAAGAGTTGGTGGATGAATACATTCTGAAAGGGAAAGGCCGGGTGTTTCTTGTTTCAGAGAATGAAAGGCTTCAAGGGATTGTTTGTTTAGAGGATGTAAAAGAAGCTCCAAGAGAAAAATGGCCAGAGATGACTGTTCGTGAAATCATGACGCCACGGGAAAGCTTGAAAGCTGTATCTCCGAATGCTAATGGCCGCAGTATTCTTAGAAGTCTAACATCGAAGGATATTCACCAGATCCCTGTTATGGAAGGGGAAAAAGTAATGGGGATTATCTGCCGAAGTGATATACTTCGATTTATCCAGGTACGCTCTGAATTGGGAGATTCAAGTGAAAGTAAATAATTTTCTCAGACTTCCTTCAAAAGTTCAGAAAAGAGATGGCTCTTTTGTTGATTTTAATCAGCAAAAAATACAAAGAGCCATTTCCAAGGCAGCTCACAGAGTGGTTCCTGATGCCGAGCAAGCAGATAAG
>DAOUSP010000118.1 GCA_030627155.1 Candidatus Aminicenantota bacterium | reverse complement strand
AGGGCCCTGGAATAATCATTTATTTTCCAATAATAAAGCCCAATATTATTCAAGCAATTGCCTTCTTCCCTCTTATGCTTGAGCTTTTTTGCTAAATCCAGTGCTTTTTCATTCAATGTAAAAAAGCTTTTCACGTCAAACATTTTCCAATAAGTAATGCTCATCTGGCGGAGGCATTTAAGCTCATACTCACGGCTCCCTGTTTTTCTGGCTAAATTGATAGCCCTCTCAAAGTTTTTTATGGATTTACTATGCTGGCGTTTCGACCGAAGCTCTTTACCTCGATAATATAGTCTTATAATATCATTTATTTGCTGAGCTTCCCATAACATTTTCTTTAAATCAAATCTATTCGCAAGTGATAAGGCCTGCATATTATAATCCGAAGACTCCTTTATTTTTCCATTATTCCAGCTCATCACCCCCATGTGAAGAAGGCAACCGACCTCGAGTTCAACATTTCCCAATTCCTGGGCAATTTTTAATCCTTGACCATATGATTCCAGAGCTGTCCGGAAGTCTCCCATCTGCATTTGTGATTTCCCATTTTCAACAGCTTTTTGATATAGTGAAACAAGATTTTCTTTCTCATTCAAAGATAGAGATTGACAAAAAGAAAAATACATTAAAAAGAAAAAGGCAGAGATAACCATAGGAAATTTTATAGACACTCTCTTTTGGACACTCATCATCAATAGAAAAAAACGAATATATATAAGTAATACAGGTAATGTCAATCAAAAATCATATTACATCATATTAAAAGGAAACTCTTTTCTTCTCTCTCCCAGCTATTGATTTTTTCGAGTGCATCCAATAATATCATGTTCTCAATATGTTTAAAGGAGATGGGAAGGATGAAACCAACTGCATTATTAATGGTTATCTCTCTTTTCATTTACTCAGGTGCCCTTTTCTCTGAAGACAGACCTCGAGTGAGAGAATTCGGGATAAAAACAGGCATTCTGGAGACTGGAAAACTCAACGCAATCACAGATGTTGAAGGCGTCAAAGTTGGGCATGTGACAGTCATCCGGGGTAAAAACATCCGTACAGGGGTAACAACCATCTGCCCTCACAGCGGAAATATTCTTCAGGAGAAAGTTCCCGCAGCCATTTATACTGCCAATGGCTTTGGAAAACTCATGGGAGTAACCCAGGTAAAAGAGCTTGGAAATATTGAAACTCCTATCATCCTCACTAATACACTCAGCCTTCCTGTAGCTGCAGATGCGCTTACGGATTACATCCTTTCTTTCCCGGGAAATGAGAATGCAAGCTCTGTGAATGCTGTAGTCGGAGAAACAAATGACGGCTGGCTAAATGACATTCGTGGCAAACATATTAAAAAGGAACATGTTCTTCAGGCAATCAAGAATGCTTTTTCCGGCCCTGTAGAAGAAGGCGCTGTAGGAGCTGGCACAGGAACAATTTGCTTCGGTTTCAAAGGAGGGATAGGAACTGCATCCAGGAAGCTGCCTCCATCAAAAGGAGGTTACACAGTCGGCGTACTTGTCCAAACAAATCATGGAGGAATACTTCAGATCAATGGAATTCCTGTAGGCATCCATCTCGGGAAATATTTCATGAAGCAAGCTCTTGAAGAACACTTGGAAGGCTCATGTATTGTCATCGTAGCAACAGATGCTCCTTTGAACAGTAGAAATTTAGAGCGATTGGCCAAACGTGCTCTCCTTGGCATAGTCCGCACAGGAGGATTCTATTCCAATGCAAGCGGCGATTATGCGATTGCCTTTTCAACAGACAAAAGTCTGAGAATTCCTAATCATTCCTCTTCCACGACTTTAACCCAAAAAGTCCTTCGTAACAACCAGATGTCACCTCTTTTCCTGGCTGCAGTGGAAGCGTGTGAAGAAGCCATCCTGAATTCAATGTTCAAAGCCAGGGCAATGAAGGGCCGTGATAACCACTTGATCGAAGCTCTTCCTCTTGATAAAATAAAAAAGATTTTGGGAAACAAGAAAAAACAATGAAAAAAACAATCGGCATCCTGGGAGGAATGGGGCCAGAAACAACGGTCCATATGTTTGAATTAATTATCAAAAACACAAAGGCCGAAAAAGATCAGGACCACATCCCTGTAATCATATATAGCAATCCCAAAATACCCCCAAGGACAGACGCTGTTTTCAATAAAGGCCCAAGCCCCACACAATTTCTGATAGAAGGGGCAGGGCTTTTGGAAAAAGCAGGAGCAGATTTTATTATTATGCCGTGCATAACAGCACATCACTTCTTCCCTGAAGTGGCTGCACATGTTTCTATTCCTTTTCTAAACCTGCTTGAGGAATCACTCCTGTGGATTAAAAGGAATATTCCAGGAATAAAAACAGCAGGAATCATATCAAGTACAGGCACTTTGGAATCCCGGCTTTTCCACAATACATTGGGTAATGAGGGAATCGAAGTCATCAACCCAAATAAAAATGAGCAACAGAAGGTGATGAAAGCTATCTTTGGTGAAAAAGGCATAAAAGCCGGGCACATTTCAGGGACTCCCAAAGAAATTATAATACGGATAGCACATTCTCTTATTCAGAGAGGGGCTGAAGCCATTATTGCCGGATGTACAGAAGTTCCTCTTGTATTGACGTCAAAAGATATTTCTGTACCTCTGATTGAGCCCATGAGCATAATCGCTGAAGTTAGTATCAAAAAAGCAGGATATGAATTAAAAAGCCATGAGTATTAAATACAGGGATTAATCCCTTCTTCCTATCAAGGAAATGAAGCTGCATACCACATCTGAGCTTTCACACCATCTGAGCTTTCACTTGACAACAAAGGACGAATTAGATATAAATCTATTACCAAATCACAAGGAGGTGAATGGTATTGGCATTCGTTGTTATTGAAGAAGGCGAATCTTTAGAAAGCGCTCTCAGACGGTTCAAAAGAAGAGTTCAACAGGAAGCGATTATAAAAGAAATCAAAAAACATTCTGTTTATTATAAGCCAGGCGAAAAAAGACGGATGAAAGAAGCTCAAGCACGCAAACGTATGAGAAGGCGGATAAAAAGAGATAGATTTTTAGAATACTAATCAGTTCCCTAAGGACTATTCTCCTCCCTGAAAATATTTCTTTTTTATTCAAAAGAGTGGTGGGTTCTAAGCAGGCAAAACACGTGTTTCCCCAAAAAAACCAGAAAAGTCAAAAACCACCCTGGTTAAAGGTCCGCATTCCTTCGCACCCTAATTTTTTCTCTGTCTCGAGCCTTTTAAAAACAAAAAAGCTGCATACAATCTGTCAGAGTGGAAAGTGTCCAAACATTTCTGAATGTTTCTCTCATAAAATAGCAACCTTTCTGATTCTTGGTGACATATGCACGAGAAAGTGCGCTTTCTGCGCAGTAGAAAAAGGCATTCCTGTTCCTACCCCCAGGGAAGAAATCGCCCAGGTAGCAGAAGCAGTCGCCTTAATGGGACTTCGATGTGTTGTTGTAACATCAGTCACAAGGGACGACCTACCCGATGGAGGAGCTTCGCATTTTAAAGCGACCATTCAGGCAATTAGAGAACGGACACCCGGTGTCAAAATCGAAGTTCTTGTTCCAGACTTTAAAGGAAACAAACAGGCGCTAAAAGCTGTTGTCCAGACCTGCCCTGATATTCTCAATCATAACCTTGAGGTTCCCGAAGCCTTCTATCCTTTAATCAACAGGCCAAAAAAAAATTACCAGATATCCTTAGAAGTTCTAAGAGAAGCCAAACTGATGGGAGCCAACACAAAATCAGGCCTTATGCTTGGCCTTGGAGAAGACGAAAAAGATATTCTTCTCACGTTCTCTGACCTCAGGAAGGTCTCGTGTGATCTTTTAACTCTTGGTCAATATCTACAACCAACTAAATCTCATGTGCCTGTAAAAAAATATTATGCACCTCGCGAATTTGAATCCCTTAAAAATATTGCACTCGATTTTGGCTTCAAGGCAGTAGAATCGGGTCCTCTTGTAAGAAGCTCTTATAGAGCCCACCAGATGTATGAGGCATTACATAAACAAAATGCGGATTAAATTCATATGCGGTACTTAATTTTTACAGACGTTCATGGAAATTTAGAGTCCCTTCACGCCCTTTTAAAATTCGCTCAAAAGCGAAAAATCGACCATTACTTATTTCTTGGTGACCTTGTTGGCTATGGAGCTTCGCCAAACGAAACAATCCAAAAAATCAGAGCTCTTAAACCTATTTCTATGGTCAGGGGCAACCATGACAAGGCAGTCTGTGGACTTGATTCTGTTAGAACTTTCAATCCTATTGCTGCCTTAGCCATTTTTTGGACAAAACAACACATTCTGAAAAAGAATACGAATTTTCTTTCAAGGATTAAAAAAGGTCCTCAAATTGTCCACAAAGACATCACAATCTGCCATGGGGCTCCATTCGATGAAGATTACTATATTTTCGGGGAATTCGATGCATCAGAGGCATTCCTTCACATCAAAACGCCTCTGTGCTTTTTTGGCCATACTCATTTTCCTTTCATATATAAAGAAAAAGACCGTACAGTAGAGGGGACATTCCTAACAGGGGATAACAATGAGGTCAAAATTGAAAAAGGCACCCGATACCTCATCAATCCAGGCTCAGTTGGACAGCCCCGGGATAGAAACCCTAAGGCATCATGTGCCATATATGACAACAAGGCACAGAAAGTAAAATTCTACCGGCTGGAATACAATATAGAAGAAGCACAGGAAAAAATCCTAAGAGAAAACCTCCCCCCAACTTTAGCCGAACGGTTAGCTGCTGGCATATAAGAAGTATCAATGTATTATACTCAGGTTTCATTTCCTATGGGTAAAATCCTGCTTATTAAAAGCAATAAAGGATTGAGCATTGCAAAGTATTTGAAAGCTCCAAATGAAGCTGGAAAGTT
>DAOUSP010000159.1 GCA_030627155.1 Candidatus Aminicenantota bacterium | reverse complement strand
GGGCAAGTGATTGGCGAGAAGTCGATGTGCGCAGAAAAAGGCGAGAAAATTCTTATGATAAACACAAAAGAGGTTTTTCCTCACCTTTATGTATGCGGCATGGCTGCAAATGCTGTGTTTGGTGGCCAGAGGATGGGTCCCATTTTTGGAGGCATGCTTCTATCTGGCCAGAAAGCTGCACAACTGATAGCAGAAAGACTCCGCAGCAGCTCCTGAAGTTTGTTATATTAGAACCAATAGTTCAAGCCAATAGTAAGCTGGTATCCTGAAAGGTCAAAGGGCTCAAAACCTTCAAAAGCATCTGTTAGATTTCCTTGTGCTTTGTTGTATTTGAATTCGGCTTCAAGGCTTATCCTATTGGCGACAGGAACCATTATTCCTCCAAAAACATTATATCCGATGGATATTTTATTCTCTTCTCTTGCATCAGCAAAATGGATTGGATAAATCGTGACATCTTTATCTAAATCGTACCAGGGATCGTCGAAGTCGATTAAGTCGCCTTGAATACGAACATTCCAGAGATAAAGTCCAAGACCTCCTCCAACATAGGGAATAATCTTTCCTTTTCGGCCCATTGGAGTCAGCTTCACTGAGCACTGGACAGGAGTTATAGAGATGTTGAAACTATGAGTTGGGTAAAATTCGCCTTCGTAATAATCTGGGTAGGCCCAGTCCCAATCATAAGAAGGGTCTGCATCTCCTACGTAATCTTTGTATATGCCGACTTTATTTTTTGTGTATCCGTCTATACTGAGTACAAGGCTTAATTCTCTGGAGAGAAAATATTCATAAGCAAAGCCGAAATTCGTATCCTGGAAGTCACCTTTAACGAAATCCATGTTTTCGAATTCAGTTTCCCATAAATCACTTTGTGCCCGTGGTAAAAAATAACCCACTTTAAAAGAGACAATATCCGAATAGACGAAGTTCGGAACAATTAGGATGATTAATGTAAATAGGATGAAATATTTTTTCATGTGTTTTCTCCTTTGCTAAGATTCATGCAAAATCTATGCCATTTTATTTTTCTCAATTAACAGGGAAAAGAGCAAATCTTTACTGTTTAAAAAAAAGGTCATCTGTCCACTCAAACGTCTTTATTTATATTGAATGTCTAATGTTTATAAACCAGATAGCAGAAAGAGTCAAGGCAGCACAAAGAATTTTTGCTTTACTCATCTATTTTTAAATTCTACACTATATTAAAGGCTATGTCTGTAAGCACAAATATAATAAAGATAGATGTGGAGCGTATCGAGCTCCAGTCGATAAAACGTATTGCCGATGTCCTTCGAAAAGACGGTGTCATCGTGTATCCGACCGAGACATTTTATGGCCTGGGAGCCAATTGTTTTTCTAAGAAAGCTGTCCAGAGAATCTACCGCCTGAAAAAAAGATTTCCTGATAAACCCCTCTCTATTGTGATTTCTGATTTAGACATGCTACTAACTGTGGCAACAAATATTCCAACTGCTTTCCAGCCCCTATGTTCGGCTTTTTGGCCTGGCCCGGTCACCTTTATCTTTCCAGCATCACCCAGGTTGTCGCACGAGCTTCTTGGTGCGGGGCATTCTATTGGAGTGAGATGGCCTGCTTCATTATGGCTTCAGGACCTCATTCGATATGCCTCTTTTCCATTGACAGCCACAAGTGCGAATATTTCTGGCAAGAAAGAAATAAATCATCCTGAGGATGCTATTAAGATTTTCAGCGGTTCTGTTGAACTTATTGTCGATGGTGGTTCGACTTCTGGGAAGCTCCCCTCAACAGTAGTAGATTTGACAACGCCCAGGCCAACAGTTTTGCGAGAAGGAGCAGTCCCGGCTTCAGAGATTGAGAAATATTTCCCTTGACTTGAAAAGGCCATTGGCTTGGTGGGCCGTAAGAGTAGAGGGTGATATGACATATGCATAGAATCTGACTATAATTTTAGTAAAGCATATGGAATGATAAGAAGACGTAAAATAAATTGTCATAAATACTTGAAAACAAGAATGAGTGGAGGACATCCAATGAAAGCCACTATGGTTTTAGCACTAATAATTCTTTGTTTGACGTCTGTATTATACAGCCAGGAGCTGACTGCTGAAGAAATCATCCAGAAAGTCAATGAATTATTCAATCCGCAAACAAGTTATGCCAAGGCAAGGATGACCATTATTACAACTTCAGGGCAAAAAAGAACTTTTATCTATGAATCGTGGAGCAAGAATAAAGGAGAAAAAAACCTTGTACGCTATCTGGAACCAAGCCGTGTGAAGGGCCAAGCAGTGTTGATGTTGAACCATGCAGACGATATCTGGATGTTCTTTCCGCGCACTCAACGTGTGCGCAAGCTTGCTACCCATGCGAAAAAACAGAAAATGCAGGGAAGTGATTTTTCCTACGAAGACATGGGAAGCGGCGAGGCATTTATCGAAGATTTCATCCCAAAAAGGCTTAAAGATGAAAGGAAGGAAGGATACGATTGCTACAATCTTGAACTTGCTCGCAAAAAGGAAAGCGATATATCTTATTCCAGATTAATAATGTGGGTTATTAAGGAGAATTTCATTCCTGTTGTCATTGATTATTATGATGAGCATGACACTGCCAGATTGTTGAAAAAGTTAGTTCAAAGCAATATTCGAATTATTGATGATATCCCGACTGCAATGAATATGCTCATGTATAACAAGATTGACAACACTCAAACTGAGATGGAGCTTTTAGAAGTGAAATATAATGTCACGTTGGACGATGACATGTTTACTGAAAGAGGACTAAAGAAATGAAAAAATCTGTTACTTTTCTGACGGTTTTATTTCTTTTCATGACGACGTTAAACGCCAAGCAAAGTGTTGAGCTTTTTGGATACTTTGAAACCCAGATAATGGGAGCAAAAGTCAAAAACGATTTCTTTCAGTTGTATACAAACAAGCTGCGTGTGGATTTAAAAGCCAGTCTTTCCAAAAACATCACATTTGCAGCCAATTTTGATTACATCACTTATCACGGCAAAACAGAATGGAATGTACTGGATTTTTTGTCCCCGAGCATTACTTCCGAGGTCTCCCCTGGGATGGAGTCTTTTTATATTCTTCCTTTTTCAAATAGAAGCTTTCTCGATAATGCTTATATAAAACTTGCGTTTAGATATTTTGACTTGACAGTTGGAAAACAGCAGATATCTATGGGCACGGGCTATGTTTGGAATCCATTGGATGTGTTTAATATAAAGGATATTCTTGATCCCACTTATGAGCAGCCAGGCCATAATGCTATTCGGCTGGATGTGCCGGTGGGATCTGCCTATACATTTACAGCTCTTTATTCGCCAGAGGATGTTTGGAAAAATTCTGCCAAATTGATTCAGTTTAAAGGGAGGATTTCTCATTTCGATTATTATTTAATTGCAATTGAGAGAATATGGCGGTTCCATGATTACACCCAATTTCACATGCAAGAGATGAATTTTCTGGAAGTGCCTGAGCGACGCCGGCTTTTTGGAGCCAGCCTTGCGGGGGAGATCTTGGGATTGGGAATCTGGGCAGAATACGGATATAACAAGATGGAAGTATCCAAGGATTTTTATGAACTTGTAGTAGGTGCGGATTATACTTTCGACTTTCAAACATATGTGATGCTTGAATATTACAGGAATACATTGGGTAACACAGACTATAAAGAATACAATCTCTGTGATTGGATGCGGCTTTTTACTGCTGAACAGAAGGCTTTATCACGGGACCAAATCTATATTCTTATCCAGCATCCAGCAACAGATTTAATGAGTGTGGGGCTTTCGACCATTTGCAGCTTATCCGACATCAGTGTGGCTTTAGTCCCAACCATGAATTACAGTCTTTCAGAAAATGTTGAAATAATGGCTTATCTTAATTTTAATTTTGGCCGG
>DAOUSP010000156.1 GCA_030627155.1 Candidatus Aminicenantota bacterium | reverse complement strand
GCCCCTCATATCTCCAGAGAAATAAATCTCTTTCCCGTCTGCAGAAAATTCAGGGGAGATAGTGTTGCCTTTCCCAAATGTCAATTGTGTTTTCTTTTTGAGATTATCAACAGGGGAAATAAAGAGTTTGTCATAAGTATCAAGGCGGATTGTATAAGCGATGTATTTTCCATCAGGGGAGATGGTCGGCGCTTTTTCATAAAGGTCATCTTCTGTTAAAGGGACGATTTCTTCTGTTTGAAGGTTTAATTTGAAAATATCGCGAATTCCATTTTTAAAACAGGCGAAAAGAAGGGCTTCTTCCTCCAGGAAGAAACAAGGAGAAGATGGCTGGTCAAAAGGAATCTTGATGGTTCTTATAGTTTTTCCTGTTAATGCATTTACAATAAACAGGGAATGCCTTTGGCCTGAACGCCCAAAAAAAGCAATCTTGTCCCCATCCTTAGACCAGGTGATGTCTTTTCCTATGGATGGGTCAATTTCATATTTTATATGCTCGTATTTCCAGGTGTATCCTTTAGTGATGTTTTTAATAGTGCTTCCGTCTTTTGTTGAAACAAGAACAATATCTATGTCATTGTCTTTGACGTTGTATGTAAGAATGGCTACGATGTCTCCTGAAGGAGAAAGAGCATGAGAGAAAGAAAAATAGAATTGGTTTAAAGGGAATTCAGGGCCGAGTGAAACACTGTAATCTTCTGGATTTTCTCTCATGAGAAAGTCTTTATGTTTTGCTCTAAGGTATTTTTTAAATTCATGATTAAATTCTTTGAAGTTTAGATTAAAAGCATGTTTTATGGGGTCTCTTTTTCCTAATAACGGAGAGTTTTTCAGTGACTGCCAGAACTCTCGGATTCCGCTTTTTCCGTATTTAAGTTCGATGAATTCGAAGATAGCATGACCAAAATCATAGGCAGGATTTCTGGGTAAAGGATACCGTGAATAAAATTCTCCTGATTTATTAAGTTCAGGAATACGGTCGTTCAGGACAGCATCTCTGACTATCAGGGAAGACCAGGATGACCAGTTCTGAGTATTATATTCGCTAAAACCTTCGAAAACCCAAAGTGGAGGAGCATTGACTGCATAAAGAGCTCCACCGGGGCTGCCCCAGAGAAGGTCATATTCAAAGATGTGAGTCAACTCGTGTTCGATAAGGTCTTCCATTTCATCCAAAGCCATATCCCCATGGATTGCGACTCGATAAAGGATCGGCTCAGCCACTCCTAACACCCCTTCGGGAATCCGAAAAAGGTTTGTCTGTTCGAAATCTGTAAATGTGGAATAGAAGATAAATGGGACCGGTGCGGAAAGTTGATGTTTGATTTCTTGGCTTATTCTCTTATAAGCACTTTCGGCAATTTCTGCGATATTTTTTAATTTATTTACATTGTCCACATAATAATAAATATCAAAATGGTCTGTTTGGTAGTGGCTCCAATCGAATTTTTCATAGAGGACTTTGTTTTTTCCATAGTAAGGGAAATAGATCATCTGGGCCGTTACTTGCCCAACAAAGAATAAAAATAGAAGCAAAATAAAAAGATGTTTTATGTGATTTTTCATTGGCCCACCTTTTTAATTTAGTATGAGGTATCTTTCCTGGAGTTTCTCCTCGCCGAGGATGTTTCGAAAGAACTTCTTTTTGACGTTTTGTATCAGGTCAAAGAACGCAAAATAGGCAGTTTGATTGGGATTTTCATAGTTTTTTGTTTCATCAAATTTTTTCTGGAAAATGATTTTTCCAGTTTGAACATCGATTAGATATATATCTAAAGTCAAGGTATAAAATTTCCGCTGCGCTAATTTTAGCTCGGAGCGAAAAGGAGTCTCGTGTTGTTTTTTCTCTCTTTCCAAAAGGGCCTTTCGGACTTCCTGAGAGTATTGAGCATTTCCTGTAAGAACGAGTGTTTCTGCCTTTTCAGGCAATGCCTGTTTCCAAAAGTCTTCATTTTTGAAACATTCTTCATTCTCTATTGCGAGGTCTTTTTGTGTGACCGTTTTTTCGATGTTTTTTTTGAGTTCAAAAGCAAAATAATCTTTGAGCTCTTTGTTTATATTAATATCATCAGGTTCCTTTTCTACAAAAAAATCTGTTATGATGATTTCTTGAAAATAATCAAGATTGACGACAGCTTTTTCTGGGATTTCGATACGTAGTTTCCGGTATTCGTTAGTTGCACATGAGGAGAAAAGGATTATAATCCCCGTTAAAAGTAAAAGATTAATTTTTTTTCTTTTCATTGTTCTTTTTTTTGATGGGATAATTTTCTTTGAATTTTTGGTAGTTGGATTTGATGTATTTATTTTCTGGGGCAAGCTTTAGAGCTACTTCATATTCTTTTTCAGCTTCTTTCAGTAAGCCTTTTTTTTCGTAAGCAACAGCCAGATTGTTGTGGGCAGCCGCCGAGGTTGGCTCCTCTTGTAGGACCTTTTCCCATCGGAATATCGCTTCGTCCCATAAATCTTTCTCAGCAGCTTGAATCCCGAAAACAAGTTGTGTCTTGGCAAGAGGTTGTGTGCATCCTGAAAATAGAATACCCAACGGAAAAACGACAAAAGAATACAATAATATTTTTTTTATCATGAGTTACTTATTATAAATTACATTTTTTTTAACTGTGCGTCAATAGCACAGACATACAAAAGCAATTTTTATGCCAAATGAATCAGGCATGTAAAAGCTTTTTTGGGTTTGTTGTTGTTATAAAAAAGGGACAAATGTATAATAACATGGAAAAATTATATTAAGGAGAAGGTCATGGGCACCTGGCTTGAAGGACGATCATTAGCTAAGAAAATAAAAGAAAACGTAAAGAATGAAGTAGAGCGCCTTAAGGAATTAAATAACACCACTCCTTGTTTAGCAGGAATCTTGGTTGGGGAAAACAAAGCCTCCAAAGTTTATGTCCGGACAAAAGAAAAGAATTGCCAGAAGGTAGGAATACGTTCAGAAATTCTGACCTTTCCTGAAGAGATGGTTCCATCTGATTTAATTGACTGTATCAAGGAATTGAATCAAAGGGACGATGTGGATGGAATTCTTGTCCAATTACCTCTCCCCCCCCAATTCAATACACACGACATCATTACCTCCATTAATCCAGATAAAGACGTGGATGGTTTTCACCCATATAATTTAGGGAATTTAATGATGAATCAGAAGGGCTTGAGGCCGTGCACGCCCCTTGGGATTATTTCCTTATTAAAACATAATGAAATTTCTATCCAAGGGAAAAGGATTGTGATTATTGGCAGGAGTTTTATTGTTGGCAAACCTTTAGCGGCTATGATGACCAACGAACACGGAACAGTTACAATTTGCCATTCTCGAACACAAGACCTTCCTCATGTTGCCGCCGAGGCGGATATTCTTGTTGCTGCCATGGGAAAAGGGGCTTTTGTGACGCTGGATTTTGTGAAAGAGGGGGCGACTGTTATCGATGTTGGGATAAACCACCTGACGGACATGGCCAAGGTGCAAGAATTATTTGGGGAGGACGAAAAAAGATTAAGAGACCTTGAAGAGAAAGGGTACACGATTATTGGCGATGTCGACCCTCGCGTGATTGAGAAAGCCGAATACCTTACTCCTGTGCCAGGCGGAGTTGGACCGTTAACAGTGGCGATGCTCATGCAAAATACATTAGAGGCATACAAGAAAAGGCATAACGTGAATCATCGCGCCTGATTAAGTATATTTATCTGTGTTTATAATGAAACAGATAAGTTCATTCCAAAATGTAAGCATCTTTAATTCCGTGATATTTGAAGTTCTATCAATTCGCCTTAGCGGGGAAAGGCCCAAGGATGGCTTGGCTTTTTTTTCAAAATATGGTATAAATTCTTTTTTTATAAACATAGAGAGTGAGAAAATGCCAAAAGTTTGTGAGATTTGCGGGCAAG
>DAOUSP010000145.1 GCA_030627155.1 Candidatus Aminicenantota bacterium | reverse complement strand
GCCTTCAAGGAGGACTTCATTAGCGATGATATTTGCTTTTGTGCCTCCTTGGATTTTTCCAAAGGAGACCACAGCTGGTTCTGTTGGATCAATCGAACGTCTGACAATGGATTGGACGCTTGTGACAACCTGAGAGGCAAGCACAATAGCGTCTATGCCTTCCTGGGGCCTTGCACCGTGAGAGCTTTTGCCTTTAATAAGAATTTGGAACCAGTCGGAATTTGCCATGATTATTTCAGGGGAAAATAGAATGCTTCCAACATTTTCAGGCCAAACATGCAGGCCAAATATCGCACCCACAGGAGGGTCATCCAATACTCCTTCCTGGACCATGAGCTTTGCTCCACCCTCTTCGCCAATGAGAACTCCTTCTTCAGCAGGCTGGAAAATAAATTTGATATTCCCATTAATTTTATCTTTGAGAGAAGCCAAAACAATTGCTGTGCCCAGTGCTATGGATGTATGCACATCGTGTCCGCATGCATGCATGACGCCAGGATTTAATGATTTGAAGGGAACATTTGTTAGTTCTTGTATGGGAAGTGCATCAATATCGGCTCTGTATGCAATAGTTAACCCCTTTTGATTGCCCTGAAGCAGGGCTGTTACTCCGGTTTTTGCGATTCCTATGTTGACGTCGAGCCCAAGACCCATGAGTTTTGATGCAATAAGGCTTGCAGTCTCATATTCCTGGTTGCTTAATTCGGGATTCATATGCAGAAAACGCCGTATTTTTATTATCTCGGTTTGACGTTTCTCTATTTCTTTTTCTATTCTAAGGGCAGTGGCCTTATCCACAGCATGAATAAATGAAAAAGATAAGCAAAAGATGAATAAGAAAATTATTATCTTATTAAACATTACCTGGTGGCAACGCATCAGAGGTATTTCCTAAATGCTTTTGTCCCTGCATATTGCCCTTTTTGGGCAAGATGCTTTTCTATCTCAAGGAGTCTGTTGTATTTGGCTACACGCTCGCTTCGGCTGAGAGAACCGGTTTTTATCTGCATTAGATTGCATGCTACGCTGAGATCGGCAATGAAAGTGTCTTCTGTTTCCCCAGAACGGTGGGATATTACTGTCGTGTAGCCATTTTGATGGGCAAAATTTATAGTTTCAAGAGTTTCAGTAAGAGTGCCTATCTGGTTCAATTTGATAAGAATAGAATTTCCTATATGCTGTGAGACTCCTTTTTTGAATCGTTCGAGGTTTGTCACGAAGATATCGTCGCCGACGAGTTGGATTTTCTCACCAAGCTCTTCTGTTAAAGTTTTCCAACCTTCCCAATCATCTTCGGCAAAGCCATCTTCTAAGGAAATGATCGGATAATTTTTGACAAGCTTATGATAAAATTCGATCATATCGTCAATGGATTTTTTTGAGCCATCAGATTTTTCAAAAACATATAGATTATCAATATAGAATTCAGAAGCAGCGACATCCAGGGCAAGAAAAATATCTTTACCAGGTTGATAGCCAGCTTTTTGGATGCTTTCTGTAATTAAATCAAGGGCTTCTTCATTGGATTTTAGATTTGGAGCAAATCCTCCTTCATCTCCAACAGCTGTGCTGTATCCGTTTGATTTAAGTATTTTCTTGAGATTGTGAAAAACTTCGGCAGCAGCTCTTATGGCTTCAGAAAAATTTGGCCGCCCTGCAGGAACAATCATGAATTCCTGAATGTCCACATTGTTGTCTGCGTGAGACCCTCCATTTAAGATATTGATTAAAGGGACAGGAAGGAAATAGGATTCTTTTTTCCCTAAATACTCATAAAGCTCAAGATTCTCTGCTTGAGCAGCTGCCTGGGCTGCGGCCATGGATACAGACAAGATGGCATTTGCGCCTAATTTGCTTTTTAAAGGGGTCCCATCCATTTTGATGAGATACCTATCGATGTCTTCCTGGCACAGAGCATCCATTCCAATGATTTCAGGAGCAATGATTGTGTTTACATTGGAGACGGCTTTCAATACGCCTTTTCCCAGATAGCGGGACGCATCACCATCTCTTAGTTCCAGTGCCTCGTGGGTGCCTGTGGATGCCCCAGATGGAACTGAAGCTTTTCCTTTTGCACCACATTCCAGGACTATTGTTGTGGCCAAAGTGGGGTTTCCTCTGGAATCCAAGATTTCCTGCGCATGAATGTATTTTATATTTGTATTTTTCATTTTAGAATCCCTTTCTTTAAATTAATTATATGGAGAGAACTCACGAGGAGTGAGAGTGCGTTTGTTAAGAATGGAGAGTATATTTTATTTGCTCCTCCTAATCAGAATCTTCTGTCGGTTTTTTTGAAATTTCTTCCTTTTTTTTCTCAACAAAATCTTTTATAACATCTACGCCTTCGAGTGTTTTTTCTTTGGCGATTTTCATCCCTTTTTCCGCTTCCCGTGCGATTTTTTCATAACTTTCTTTTGCTTTTTCCCTACTTTTGGCAGCACTTTCCTGAATCTTTTTTCGAGTTTCTTCTCCGCTTGCTGGAGCAAAAAGAATTCCCAGTATGAATCCTGTAGCCGTGCCTATTAAAAAAGACATGGTGATTTCAAAAGCTGAAGACCTGTTATTTGACATTTTTACCCTCCTTTCGTTTTTTCAATTGCCGCCAACCCACACGCAATAGCGGGAAAAGCAGAGGCCAGTATTTAGAAGAAGGTTTTATGGCCTTTGCAGAGAGGAGTACCCATGATATTTCAGATAAGCCAATTACTGCCTTTTTTGAGGACACAAGGATTTCGTTAAAACCATCGAGATTCTTATTGACTTTTCTGCTTGTTTCTTCAAGGTTTCGGACAAGAGATTTAATTTCAATTAGAGTTTCCTCTCCTTCCCTTGCTGTTCTCCGCACTTGAGCGAGAAAGAATGCAAGAAAGGTTACGGCAACAACCACTGCGATTGTGATAACAAGAAGTAAGAACTGATTTAGAGTCAGCGCCATGATATTAAATAGATAAAATAAAAACATGGCTTTGTCAAATAAATAAAGGAATTAGTATGCATTTTCATTTCCTGGTCCTTCTTCGTTAAGGCGAATTGATAGAACTTCAAAAATCACGAAAATGGAAATGATTCCAGGATATTAGGAAAAAATTATTTCCAAAGGACTTTTTTTATTTTAGGAATATGATATTTATCACCTATTTTGTTTAAAATAACATCATAGCGCTGCTCATTTTGAGAGCGAATGGCTTGTTCCCATTCCATCAGATAAGGATCAGGCCTTAACTGGATGTCTTTTTTAGATAATTTGTTTATTCCCCTGAACGCCTGCCAGTGTGTGATTATTAAAAGTGCAAGCACTCCAAAGAACACATTTGGCCCTGGCAGGAACGCGGCTAAACCGCTTATGGGGAGAAGGAGGATTTCCCCTAAAAGATAAATAAGATGTTTTGTCCGCTGCCTTTGAATAAAGAAAAAAAACTTGATTTTTGCTCTCTTTCCCTCCAGCCGTCCTGAGTAAAATATTTGGATTGTATTTTCTTTTGATTTCAGGATTCTTTCAAAGGCCTGCTCTTGGAGAAGAACTTTATGGGGGAAAAGCAGAAGCTTTTTTTTGGCTGATTCCCACATTTTTTTCCAGCGGGAAAAGTGAACCTCGATTTGGCTTAGAGGTTCGGAAGAGAAAAATCTGTATTTATGGCGATAATCCTGAATAAAGAAATATTTCATTGTGCCACTTATTTTAGCATTCTACTGGATATAGCTGCAAGAAAATACAGTTCACCATGGCTGACAAAGGTTTGTTATCGATTTTGGCTTAAAAGATAGATAAAAAAAGGAGCGCCTACTGCAGCCGTTATGATCCCAATTGGGAGCTCTGTGGGAAACAGAAGAGTCCGGGCGAGAAGATCAGAATACATAAGGAAAACACCGCCAGTCAGGGAAGAAAAAATAAACAGGTACCGATGGTCTGGCCCGATCAAAAGGCGCACCCAGTGAGGAACCACAAGTCCCACAAAACCAATGATGCCGCTTACAGAAACAGCTAAAGCTGCGAGCAGAGTGGATATAACAAGGAATATTTTTCTGACACGGAACACAGAGCATCCTAAAGACTGGGCTGTCTCGTCCCCGAGAACAAGTAGATTCATATCTTTGGCGAGACATTGGGCTAAGACCAGGCAAAGAATGAAATAAGGGAAAACAGCATTCACATGTATCCAGTCGGAAAGAGCGAGGCTTCCAAGGAGCCAGAAGACCGCCTGTTCAAAGGAATTCGATTTAAAAAATATTAAAAATGATGTGAACGATGAAG
>DAOUSP010000195.1 GCA_030627155.1 Candidatus Aminicenantota bacterium | reverse complement strand
CAATGGATCTCCATTCTCCTCAAATCCAAGGGTTTTTTTCAGTGCCAGTGGATAATTTGATGGCTGCACCGGTTTTAGCGAAATACTTAAAAACTTTAGGGCTGAAAGATTTAACAATCGTATCTCCAGACGCTGGAGGCGTTTGGCGTGCCCGTTGGTTTGCAAAAAAGATGGAAGCTACCCTTGCAATTATTGACAAGCGGAGGCCTGCCCCCAACGTGGCTAAAGTGTTACATGTCATCGGGGATGTCATGGACCGGGATGTAGTTATTCTGGATGACATGGTCGACACCGGAGGAACGCTTGTGCAGAGTTTTGATGCGCTTAAAAATGAAGGGGCCAAAAGAGTTTTTGCTGCGTGCACGCACCCAGTATTATCCGGGTTAGCCCTTGAGAAGATTGAAGCATCTGGATTAGAAAAATTAATTGTCACGAACACGATTCATTTAAAAGAAGAGAAATTGAATCCAACAAAAAAGATAGTAGTTCTTTCTGTGGCCGAGCTGTTTGGGGAAGCCATACGAAGGATAAATCAAGGAAGCTCTGTGAGCAGTTTGTTTATTTAAGGAGGAAGCGGACATGAGTATTACGGTTAAAGCCGAAAGAAGAGAAAAAAGAGGAAAAAACTCCTCGCGTCAAATCAGGAGAGAAGGGAAAGTTCCAGCAATCCTCTATGGACCGAACATTGATACTGTTTGCCTTACCATGAACAAAAAAGATCTTTTTGACATATTGAAGTTAGAAACAGGAGAGAATACGATTTTTAAAGTTTCTTTCGACTCCGACAAGAGAGATGTTATGATAAAAGATCTTCAGGTGGGCCCGGTTTCTGATGAAATCCTTCATGTGGACCTTATCCAAATTGCAATGGATAAAGAAATTCAAGTATCTGTTCCTATTCTCCCGACGGGCGATCCGGTTGGCGTCAAAAACGAAGGCGGGTTTATTGATTTGATTACTCGAGAAGTGGAAATTGAATGTCTCCCCAAAGATATTCCAGATCATATTGAGGTGGATATTAGTTCTCTTCATTTGAATCAATCGATTAAAGTGGAAGATATTGTTCTCCCTGACCGGGTCAAGATGATAAGCGATCCTAACACTGTTCTTGCCATCATCGAGGCGCCAACTAAGGAAGAAATTGTAGAAGAGGTTGCCCCAGAAGAGGAAGAAGTGATTAGCGAGGAAGAAGAACCTGAAGTAATAAGGAAAGAAAAAGAAAAGGAAGAGGAAGAAAAGGAGTAATGTGTGTGGGTAGTAGTTGGTTTGGGAAATCCTGGCCAGCACTATTCTCAAACGAGACACAATGTGGGATTTATGTTTATCAGGAGAGCAGCAAAAGCCTGGAGTGTCAGGCTAAAAAAAAGGATGTATTTATCTAAAGGAATTGTGGTCAACAGAGATAATGATGAGATTCTTATGGCAATGCCCCAGACATATATGAACAACAGCGGTCAGGCTTTGAGCTTGATTGTAAAAAGAACTCAGATAGAATTATCTCATCTTATTGTTGTTTACGATGACCTGGATATTCCTCTCGGAGAGATTCGGATTCGCAAAGAAGGAAGCGCTGGGTTACACAAAGGGATGATTTCGATTATCCAGGAACTTGAAACGTCTAAATTTCCGAGAATAAGGATAGGAATTGGGCCCCTTCCCGAAGATGTTGATGCGGCTGATTTTGTGCTTTCTCCTTTTCAAAAGGAAGAAATGCCGCTGTTAGATAAAAGCTTAACAATTGCACAGGAGGCGCTTGAGCTCCTTCTATCTGGAGAGATTGATAGAGCTATGAGCATATATAACCAAAGATATCAAGATGTGAATTAAAGAAAAACAAGCTCCTTGTTCCTTCTAAAAAAGAGGAGGAGCTTTAAATCCATAAGGAGGTATTCATGAGACAATACGAAACAGCTTTTCTGATTGCTCCCAATTTGCCAGAAGAAGAAAGGGAGAGCCTTATTCTTCAAATGGCTGAGGTCATTTCCAAAAGAAAAGGAAAAATGACAAGCCAAGATTCATGGGGTATGAGAAAATTGGCTTACCCGATCAAAAAATTTGAAGAGGCCTATTACGTTTTTTTCAATTATGAAGGGGGAACTGATATCCCCATTGAATTGGAAAGACTCTTCAAACAAAAAGAAGCGATTATTCGGTATCTTACGCTAAAAAAAGATTTGAAAGAGAATAAACGGAAGAAAACAAAAGGAAAAACGAAGCCTGAAGAGACAGATATTATCAAAAAAACCGAACCTCAAGAAGAAACAAAGGGCGAAGATGAAACCGTCCCTATAGAAACAGAAACAAAGGAGAAGTGAAAATGGCTAGAGAACAAAGAAGCGAACGGAGCTCTTTCCGGAGATATTTTCCGCCTAAACGGAAAGTTTGCCGTTTTTGTGCGAGAAATATCAAAGAGATTGACTATAAGAACGTCGACCTTTTAAAGAAATATGTGCCAGAGCGAGGGAAAATAGCTCCCAGGCGTTTAACTGGAACATGTGCTTTTCATCAAAGAAAGTTATCTACCGCTATTAAAAGGGCCCGATTATTGGCTTTGCTTCCTTATATAGAAGAGTAGACCGACATCAGTGCGATTGGAGGAAAAATGAAAATCATCTTAAAAGAGAACATAGAGAACCTTGGGAAAAAGGGAGACATTGTGAATGTAGCCGCTGGTTATGGGAGGAATTATCTAATCCCCAGAAAATTAGCGCTGGAAGTTACCCCATCAAACATGAAAATGATCGAGATGGAACAACAAGCATTGAGGAAACGGTTAGAAAAGGAAATCCTTTCTTATAAAGGCCTTGTGCAAAAGTTGAATCAAGTCACCCTGTCTTTTACCCGGAAAACAACCGAGAAAGATGCCATTTTTGGTTCTGTGAGTTCTTCTGATATTAAAGAAGAGCTTGATAAATTGGGATTTGAAATCGACAGAAAGAAAATATTGCTTGACGAGCCCATAAGAAAGCTGGGAAATTATGTAGTACCTGTTAAGGTCTTTCATGAAGAACGCGCAGAAATAAAAGTTGAGGTGGTTGCTGAAGGCATTAACCAAAAGGAAAAGAAAGAAGAAAAAATCAAAGATGAAAAAGAAGAAAAATCTTCTGATGAGGAGAAT
>DAOUSP010000002.1 GCA_030627155.1 Candidatus Aminicenantota bacterium | reverse complement strand
ATTTCGATAACCTGGGCTTAAGCAAAAGTGATTTCGAACAATTAATCTCGTCATTATCAAAGAAACTAAGACTTCAAGGTTATGAGGTTGAAACCAGAACTGTTTTTAAGGGAGCATTCAGATCAAGACGTTAGCAGGTGGATGTTTCGGAAAATTGTATGGGATTTCCTTCTCGTTCGCATAATAGGTCCGTCACGATTTTCAACGGCCTCAAATGGAATTGGGGAATATTTTTGGTTATTAAAGCAGAGTTTGGATTATAATCCTCGTCGAAGAGTTATTCTTTCTTCTTCAATCTGTCAAGAATTTTTCTAATGTTTTCTTGATTGGGATTAATCTCTAATGATTTTTCCCATGCTCTCAGAGCTTCTTTTGTATTTCCAAGCCGATAATAGCATTCTCCTATTGAGTTCAATATATTCAAGTTCGTACCCGCATGGGAAAGATAAGTTTTATAGAAAGAGATAGCTTCTTCATATTCTTCCAAAGACTGGCAGCAAGCCCCCAGAAGTGACAACGATTGGAAGTTCTTTTCTGGATTTTCCGAAAAGGGATGGAGAATCTTCTTGGCTTTCTGGTAATCCTTTTTTTTAAAAAGGAGTTGACCATAGTTCAGAGTATATTCCAAGGATGTTGGCACTTCGCTATAAGCTTTCTTTAAATATTTTTCTGCTTCTCTAAGATCACCCTTTTTGGCAAATTGACTGCCAAGGATAAAAGAATACACAATATTATGAGATGAAGGCATGACTTTTGAAATAACCCATGGCCGGGGCAAATCGGCTGAAGGAGTAATCTCGAAATCTTTATCGTCGGCAAGAATTATCCTTTTTTCAGCATCTAAAATCGAAACCTTGATTTTATAATAATCTGGGAGAAAATTTCGAAGAGGAAATTTTTCTATGACGTTTTTTTGGGCAGCTTGCTTTATTCTTTTTTCTTGCGTTAAAAATTCTTCTTCTCTCTTATAAAAAGTGAACTTTACCGTCCCTTCTTCATGAAGTTCTTTGGTCATGCCAAGCGTCTGGAAAAAAACAATTAAATCCTCTTTCGGATGAAAGGTATCTCCTGGCTGACAAGAAATTTGAAAATTTCCTACCTTGAAAGGCCTGTTCGAGTTCTGTTGGGAATCCCCTTTTTTTAATTGATACCCTAGCAGAACAGGAGTCATTCCAGGGTATGATCGATTGTCTGGAATAGAAATGGATTTTTCAAAAGAAGTAAATTCTTTAGAGACAGTATTCTTCAGTAAGAGGCTAAATTTATAATCTCCAGCAACCAGAGGAATCATGTCTTGAATGAGGATAGAAGTTTTTTGAACATCTTCTATTTGTTCTCTATCGAAATCTACAGGAAAAGTCTTTTCATACTGGAAGATTACGTTGCCATCCGGGTCAGTTACAATGCCGTTTAAATCAAAATTGACGCTGTATTTCTCTTCATATGAAAACACAGAAAGTTTTTTAGGCTGAATGGAATAATGTACAAAGAAAATTCCAGATTCATCTTGGATGATTTGAGCCAGACTCTCACTTCCAATATAATTGGTCGTATATTCCACTTCTACAAAATCTTTGAATTTGAGAAGGGCTTCTGCATAATTCGAGTCTACCATTTTTTCGGGAACGGAATCGATTCGATTCAGCAACATTTCTGATGCTAGAGAAGGGTGCCCGTATGATGGAACTTCTCCTGGAATTAATGAAAGAGAAGTCTCAGCTAAGCGCGGATTAAATTTTCGAAGCTGTTCGTAGGCCGTTAATATATTGGAAGGGTCTCCTTGGTAATTGACAAGTAAACCTGCTGGTCCATCTTGGGCGGGGCTGTAAAGAACATAAGCGCCCATCCCCCTTCTCTTAAAAAAGACAATGTTAAAATAAGATGGAAGGCCAAATTCGGGCTTTCCCTCATAAGACCATATCCTGGCTGGATGGACATAGCTTTCTACCTCATGCCTTCCAATATCCAAAGGAGGGCCTAGAATGATATAGATTCTTCCTCGGTCTGTCTGCCATCCGGGTCTTGTCGTCTCTCTACCAAAATACTTATTAGCATATGCAATTCTTTGATAGTGCTCTTCCTTGAATTCATTTTCAGGAGTCCCGGGAGTTGGATCTCTTTGCTTCCAGAATGCCTCAATAAAGACATCTCTTTCTTTATCAGATTCAAACTGAAGGAAAACCTCTTTTTCTTTTGGGGTTATAATGTATACCACATCATTTTCCAGCCAATTTTTATAGTGTTGAGGTATGCTTTTGAGGGATTTTTCCTGTTTATCAAGGCCAATATCAGGAACGACTGTCAATGACAGGAATAACAGTAATAGAAGGGCTTTTTTAAATTTCATTTTTTCTTTGTGCTAACTTCTCCATTCAGCCATTTAAGCATTTGTATTAAAAAAAAATTATTCATTTCTTATGGAATCTTTCAATTCTTTCTTGAGTCTCTCAATAACTTGCTTAATTTCTTCTATGTCTTTTCCATATTTTTGAGGCGAAGCCGTCTTGATAAATAACTCAAAAAAGTGGAGGGCTTTTTGTTTTTGGCCTGATCGCAGATAGGCCCGGCCAAGGTTGTAAAGAGTATCCGTCTGGTGAAGATCAAGTTCGAGAGATTTTTCCCAGTTGTAGAGAGCCTCATTTACTAATCCCTGGCGATAGTAAGCCACTCCAAGGCCATTAAAAGCAGATGCCAGATGATCATCCACTGAGATTGTCTTTTTGTATTCTTCAATTGCTAAGCCATATTTTTTTTGGGATAGATAACAATTTCCCAGATTATTCATTGCCATAGCGTAATTGTTGTCCAGGGAAATCGATCTCTGGAATGAATCAATGGCTTTCTCAATCTGGCCGGTTTTAAAATAGCTTACTCCCAGATAATTGTGGGCTTCGGCATAATTTTTATCTCGTTGAACGACGCTTTCCAACATCTTTATGGAATCCTCAATCTTCCCGGCTTCTTGGTAGTACAGCCCCAGTCTTGCCAAGAGCGAATTATTAGTATAGTTCAATTTGATAGCTTTTTCTAACAGAATAATGGCTTCAACTATTTTTCCCATCTTATAATAATTATAGGAAGCATACTCATAGCCAATGATGAGATTTGGCTGTTTCTGAAGAACCTCGTTATACAACTGGCTTGCCAATTCCAGGCTTCCCTTCTCTGACGCAATGATAGCTTCGTTAAACAGATTATCTAATTCGATTTTCGTCTTGGGATCTGGTCTCTCTTTTTCACTCCCGATGCTTCTTCCGGTAATATAGCCTAAGGACATAAGTTTTCTTCTTGTGTCTTCGTCTATTTTGGACTTAAATACATGGGAAGATAGAGATGAAGAATTGTTCTTAATCATATCTTGCAATTCTTCTTTAAAACGCTTTGCGATTTCAGGCCTTTCGTTCAGGATATTGTTTTTTTCTTCAGGGTCACTCAAGAGGTCGTAGAGCTCAGAGATGGGAGCATCGATATATTTCCACTCCTTGGTGCGTATGCCCTGAAGAGGCGCCCAGTTGCGATCCATCATGGCTGCTACCGATTCGATGTAACAATTTTTATCAGGAAGAGACTTTCCCTCAAATATAACTAATTTTAGAGATCTGCCCTGCACGTCTGGAATATTGTCCCAACCCATTAAATCTAGAATAGTGGGCATGACGTCAATAAGGCCTACTTGATCAGAAACAACCGTATTTTCAGGTAGAATTTTAGGGTTATAAAGAATCAAAGGCACTCTCAAAGTCGAATCATAAATAAAAATTCCGTGTGTTTTTTCATTGTGTTCCCCTAATCCCTCTCCGTGATCAGAAGTCAGAACAATTAGAGTCTTCTCAATCAATTTGAGTTGATCCAATCTCTCTAAAAGTTTTCCTATAACATAGTCTGTGTAGGCTATCTCTCCGTCATATTCTCGGCCAGCATATTCATAATTGTAAGGAGAAGGAGGTTCATAAGGAGCATGAGGATCGAAGTAATGAATCCAAACAAAAAATTTTTCATTTTTGTTGTTGGCTATCCATTCAAGGGCTTTCCTGTTCACATCTTCGGCCCTTCTCTCGACAAAGGAAAGGTCTCGAACAATATTTTTGCTCCCGTATAAATCATCATAGACATCAAAACCTTTGTTTAACCCGAAGCGGGAATCTAAAGGAAAAGCGCCCACGAATGCCGCTGTCTTGTATTCCTTTTCCTTCAAGATTTCAGCTAAAGTGATATTGAAAGCGGGCAAACGGTAGCCGTTGTCTCGGACCCCATGAAATACAGGAAGATTCCCGGTGAATAGCGAACAGTGGGAAGGTAGAGTAAGGGGAACATGACAAAACGCATGATTGAAAAGTACTCCTTTTTGGCCCAAGCCGTCAACGTGGGGAGTTTTTATTTTTTCATACCCATAAATACCAGTATGGTCAGCTCTTAACGTATCTATGGTGATAATAAGGAGGTTAAGCCCGTCTTCATCAGAGGAGAGAGCGGGAATTTTCCCTGACAAAAGAATTAAAGCAACCAGATAAATGAGAACGAATCTCGTGGAGAATATATTTTTTCTTATATTTGGGAATTTGTTCATAAATCTTTGCTGAAACCAATCGTTTAAAGAATCTAATCTTAAGTATTAAAATATCACATTATAAAAAAAAGGGGAACTCTCTCACGTCCCCCTTTTGTTCGCTTCAGCTTTTACATCAGCAATGCGCTAAAATGACCACTTAATTCCCAATCTCAGGATTCTTGGAGCCAAGACCGTGTAAATACTCTGATAGCCTTCCCAAGATTCTTCGTCCCAGTCTAACGTTGTGACAGAATTGAAGGTGTTGAACAGGTCTGCCATAAGTTCTAACATACCGTATTTTCCGAATCTGAATATCTTACTCAGTCTTAGGTCAATAACAGTCAAATTGGGATACCTTTCACTGCCGTATTTTTGGGTCTCTACATTGATTCTTCCCTGATTCAGGCCAGGGTAACTGAAATATCTTTGTGAGGGAAGGCCGGAACGATAATTGAAGAAACCGCCTATGGTAAATCCCCACGGCAGCTCCCAACTGCCGACAACCTTAACTATCAAAGGAGAATCATTCCACTGAGGAACATCATCATTAAATTCCCTGTTATTCGGGTTATTTACAGCTTCAATAGGCAGCTTTACATTCGTTTTTCCGTATGTGACTGAAGCCATCAACTGCCATTTATCCGCATATTTTTTCGTTAAGACGAATTCAAGTCCTCTGAAGGAAGTCTTGTAGCCCTTTTGCTGGGTAATGTAGTAGTCGATTACTCCAACCTTGTCGTCATCCAGGTTGTAAACAGTGATATTTCCGCCGTCATCAGAAGTCCCATAATCTCCATCAGGGCCAGGGTCTTGAACTGTCACCGGAGTATAATCTGTCTCAGGGTCGATAGCTCGATTGTCTTGCCAGAAAAATCTATTGTTCTGTCGGAGGATGAAGTTTAGCCTTACCCCTAAATTCTGAGTTAGTCTTTTCTCAAAACCAAATGTTGCTTCATCGATATAAGGGGATTTCAGATTTGGGTCAATTTCATATTTTTCGGCAATATCTGTGTATCTAATTCTGCCCAGCTCATCAGGTTGAGCAATTGCATCGCCATTGGCATCATCCCACGAGTAATCAACCTCCCAGTAGCTGGTTTCAATAATCCTAAATGCAGGTTCATAGTTGACCTGGTAGGAATACCGGGCGAAAAAGGCTTTAAAGATAGTGTTGCTGTCATTGAACAGATCATAGGTAAAACCTATTCGTGGATAGAGAGTATTCCATGAAACGACATTTTTTTTGGCAGGTGCAAACGAAGCCACAGACTCTCCGGTTCTCTCGGTATAATACTCCGTCCATTGGTTTCCGGGAACAGAGGTTTCGCCTGTGTGCATATAGGTACTGTCAAACCTTAATCCCACATTCACGGTGAGGTGTTTCTTCAAGGAAAAGGTGTCTTGCAAATAAGCAGAATAAACCTCATTGGTCTGAGCCCATTTTATCTCCCTGAATGTCCAGATTCTATAGGATCCTGTCCTGTCCGGATAGTCAAAATAGAGCGTGTGGTTATCTGGAAATTTTCGTGTCGTATGAAACGGCGTTTTCTGGTATTCAAAACCCACTTTAAGTTCATGGTCCCCGCCAAGAAAATCGTCTTTGAAATAGTCCGCATATCCCGTTAAGGCATATCTATCACTGTAATACCAAGTGTATTGATAATATGCGTCCTCGTACATCCTTCTGTAAGGTTGTGAATAATAGATTAAAACAGCTGGATCGTTCATGTCGACTGAATCTTGAGGAGCTAGCTGATAGAACATGTTGTAAAATCCGAATTTGAAATTCATAAGGAGATTTGGGTTCACTGTCCAGGTGTCTTCAAAATGATAAAACCAAGACGGGGAATCCTGAAAATAGGTGGTCTCAGGAGGTCGTCGTGGGCCTGCCGATCTATTAGGCATGGCCTTGGCATCATAGTTTACCCATCCCATAAACTTGTTGTTGTCCGCTATTTGCCAGGTTAGCTTACCGGTCCAATGCTTTAAGTCAGAATACTCCGCTCCTGGCTGGCCGTCCACTTCATAGCCAATGATGAAACGGTTGATTTCCGTTCTGCGGAAGGCCGTGTAGAACCAGAGCTTATCTTTGAGGATGGGGCCTCCAAAGTCACCGCCGTAGTCATAAAGATAATCTGTAGGGTTGCCAAATCCAACGTCTTCATATTTTGGCTCGTCAGGGATGTTATTGGCCTGCAGGCCTTCTGTCTCTCCATAGACACTGATTCCTCCACTGAACTTGTTCCCTCCGGATTTTGTAATCATGTTTAAAGCAATCCCGCTACTCTGGATATCTACTGAATGGGCGCCCGTTTCAATCGCAATCTCTTCAAAAGAATCGAAATCGAAGTACATAGCAGTAGCACCAGCAGCCGCTGCATCTGTCACTTGTATCCCATCCAGATTGTAAGTGGTTTGATCAGAGATTGTGCCGTGAGCATAGCCTCTACTCTGTTGGCCGCTGACGCTGCCGCCTATGTTTTGCTTATTCATGACCATCCCGGGTGTCATCTCCATAATCACCCAGGGGTCTCGGGCACTGGGAATCTTCTGTAACATATCCTTGGTGAAGTTAGTTGTTATCGTGCTTGATTTTACGTCTATGACGGGAGTTTCTCCGACCACTGTTACCGTCTCTTCTAGAAGAGACATTTCCAGGGTTGCATTAACGGTAGTGGTTTTTCTGATGGCTACCTTTACCTCTTTCTTCAACAGAGTTTTGAATCCTTGAATTTTAAATCTTACTTCATAAGTTCCTACGGGCAATAATACAAACCTATAGGTGCCGCTAGTGGTGGTAACTGCAGACTGTGTTCCTTTGATTAAAGCTTCGCTTCTTATGGTGACATTAACACCGGGCAGAGGATTTCCATCACCGTCGATAACCTTACCAGCTATATTTCCTGTTTGGAGTCTACCCTGTGCACCCAGCAGAGCCGTAAAAAGAAATAAAAAGAGAATTAAAGAACCGAATGTTTTGTTCTTCATTTTACCTCCTTATAAAAAATAATGGAACTAAAATAATGGTGTGATTTTTCTCTCTCCCCTACTCCCCAGACAAGTAATGAAAAAATAATTTCACAATAAAAATTTTATGAAATATATATTTCGATGTCAAACGATTTTTTATTTAACTTTGTAATTTAAATCTCACTTTGCAGACTCTTAAGTCTCTGTATATAGGGACATCTATATAGCCAGTCATTATGGCAATCAAAAGATGTAGGATATTAACAATTCTATTGAAGTGAAGTTAAGCTTTTGAAAATGAACAATACTAAGAGTAATATTCTTTACTAAAAATTTTAAGGATTAGCTTTGAATTGTCAGCTGTCTTACTTTTATTAAAAAGAGCAAGCTCTGTCGAAATGGCATTGAGTATCATCGATATAGCGGAAAGAGAGTTTGTAAAGAATAAATTGTCACTTTTTACTATAATATAGGCATGGGACCATCTAACGATAGGAGCCGTCGGTGTGTTTGTAATGCTGAGACATCGGATATTTCTTTGGTAACAGAATTTTAAAGTATCAATTGTTTCTTTCGAATAGGGAGGAAAAGATAAAGCCAGGACCAAATCATTTTTATTTAAATTGATCAGGCGCTCTATAAAGGAATGCTCCTCTTTACTGCAAGCATGGGCATTTATTCCAGCCTGATTAAAGAGATAAGCAGTAATTCGAGCCATTAAAGAGCTGATTCCGAGTCCGATGGTATAAACATGTTCTGAACTACGAATCAATCTAATGAATTCTCCAAATTGTTCAGGATCAATCTGGTTAATAGTCTGGTTTATATTTTCTACTTCTTGTTTAGCAACCCGAAGGACCGTAGAAATCTGGTTCTTTCCGTGAGACATGAGTTTAAATCTATCCTCTGCCATCATTTTTTCTTTAGCTTCTGTGATCACCTGGGATTTTAGATGCTGAAAGCCTCTAAATCCTAAGTGTTGGGCAAATCTTACAAGTGTTGCTTCGCTCACTCTTGTATTTTTTGATAACTCTTTGCCAGATAGAGCAAAGATTGTTTGCTGATTTTGAATGATATAATCAGCCACTATCTTCTCTTTTTTGGACAATTCTTGATATTTTTGAATTATCGTTTTTTTTAGTTTTAAATCTTTCTCCATGTTTTTCACATTTTTAGTCCCTTATTTTTAAGTTAAAGCTTTAAAATAAAAATAGAATATATGTCGCATCTGAATCATTAAGGATGAGAAAAAGGAAATATGAACAAAATTTCTTTCCTATAGGTTTTTTATTTTACTGGATTCTTAGTATTTAAATCAAACTTATCTCCCGGCTTCAATATATGCATGATTATGTGAAATCCGCTTATGGTATGAGAAGGCAAAATATTGATTTTTGCCTTGGTGGCATCATACACAACAACATTTTGTTCGCCAATCACCTCAAAGGTTTCATCTGGCTTTACGATTATAGCTGTCGACTCATCTATACCGATACCCAGAAGCTCTGGATATTCAGCGACCAAACTGATAAGGCGATTGTATCTTTTCCGAGTAACAAAATGCTGATCAATGATAGCGGTCTTAATGAACCCGAAGCCTGAAGTAACCACAATATTGTCGGCTTGGATCTTCTCAAATGCGTGTCCTTCTTCGACTTTTCTCTTCTCATCGCCTGTAATCATCATTTCGCTCATTACTGCTGCTCCAGCACTTGTCCCTCCAATAATTCCCCCCTCTTTATAGATTTTAAGGAGTCTTTGATGAATGGGTGTATTGACGAGGACTGCTGTCAACCGGCTTTGGTCTCCTCCCGTGAAGTAGACGCAACTTACCTTATCGAGGATTTTAGCATTTTCCTCTTTCAAGGCTTGTTCTCGATTCAAGACGTGATATTCCACATCTTGAACTCCCATATTTTTAAACTCCTCTACATGCTCTGTCCCGCTTCTTCTGGCGAACTACTTGCCATAGGGAATATGACTGTTTTTCCATTGGAAGACTGTTTGGATAACTCAATAAATTTTTTCATCATCGTAACTGAACGGTCGCCACCTCCTATGATGAAAAGATAGCCTTCGGCTTTTTTGAAAGCGTGGAGAGAAGCAGAAAACAGGAAAGATAAACATACTAAAATGAATAAAGTTTTTCTCACTGGATATCTCCTTATAATTTTAAGCTTTAAAATTTTCTAAGAAACCTTTATCTGTATGGATCGCTTGTCATTACTATGGAAATTCTGGGTACTGTTGTAAATACGGATAAAGCATTTGTCTTTGTCCACACGGTTTCTTTCCGGTTAAAATATAATATATTTAAAACAGAAATTTCAAATAAATTTTTTTATGCAATATTTATTTCGTTTTTGGGCTGAGAATACAGTTCATGCAAGTTGACTCGTGAATAATTCAGGTTAATTGTTAAACACTATTCCCAAAATCTTATCTAAACTATAAAATTCATCTTTTATTAATTTGGAGAATGCTACTATAAGTAAAAAATCAGGCATTAAAATGCCGCACACTCTGGTTTTGATCTACATGCTGTTGATCGCCGTGTATGTTCTGAGTCTTCTGGTTCCATTAAAAAAATGACAAATGATTTTTCCTTTATTTTTCTTTAAAGTGCCGATTTTGACCCAAAATTGCTGCTTTAAGGTCTAATTTTGCCACAATATAAAGCCTATCCTATTGATTATAGACAAATTATCAAGGCCCGACCCCATTTCTCTTCCCTAACTATTCCATTCCAATATTCCAAGAATGAGCCCTGGAGATGGAATGGATTTGGCCATAATACCATTTGTAAGAAAAATCCTGGAGCCTATGATTATCCCCATGACGATTATGGTCGAATCAGAAAACCCAGTTTCCTTTCCAGACTGATTTCTTATCTCTGATTTTTCATTTCAGATTTTATGAATAGAGTATTCTTGGGCATTTCATCTCTTTACTGGACTAGTCACCCAATCCAGCATATCTGCATACGATTTCAACTGATTTCACTAGGGCTTTTATGGCCAACCTCGAGTATTCTTCTTTCAATTCGGCACTTTCATCGAGCGTTCCCAATCCAGGCCCCAGGAACATATTTCCACTATAGATAGTAGCTGGATAGATGCCCATCGCTTCCTGAGCTAATGATATGGGATTGGTGTTGGCATTTAAGTCCTCGAGCGTAAAAATAGGTATTCCAAATTCGCCATCGTCCCAGGTTTGCTCGTAATTCAGTTCACTGCCTCCCATTGTGTATGATTTGGTGATGATTAGTTTATCACGGAATCTGGCAGGTTTGAGGTTCTTGAATTCTTCAACGATGATATCATGGAATTTGTCGATAGAGCGCTTTATCTTCTCAGGATTGTCTCGGAGCATTTTCAGAAAAGCTGTTAAACCGACAATTGCGTCTCTTCCTGGATCGCAGAGAGAAAAGAGAGCTTTACCGTGTGATGAGAGTTCACCATATCTCTCTCCTCCCAATCCTAAACCCTTACGGATTGGGACCATGATCTCCTCTTTTCCTACAATTAGGCCGCTGATCGGAGCCCGCCCTGGTTTATCCATGCTAAATACCATGATATCCGCGCCCACATCCTCAGGAGAAAGCCCTATGACAGGAAGACAGCTGGCACTGTCTATAATGTAAGGAACATCATAGCACGCAGAAAGATTTCCAATGAGCTTTTTGAGCTTTGGTATGCCATTCTCATCCTTCTCACCATACCCATAACCAGGGGTATCATAGCCGATGCTTTCAAAACCCACCAGGCATTCGGTATGTCGCTCTGCAACCTCGGCAATCTTCTGAATAGATTTCTCCGCATCTGTCTTTGTCATAAGAGGCACCGGGTTAAACTTTATGCCGTGAACTTCATATTTTGTCCCTACTAGCTTTACGAAAACTGAATCCAAGTTTGTAAGACTTTTCCCCTCAACGCCCAATTCACCAGCAGAAACACTTCTATCGATGAAAAGATTCTTGTATTTTGGCGGAAAAGGCCTGCCATAAGCAGCCATATATTCATAATCCTCCCCATAAGGGATAATGAATCTTGCTCTGTATGAATCTCCTTTCCGCATAGTTGGCGGAGCAAAAAGGATTTCAATACAAACACGCAGTGCAGCTTCACATGTGTTTGTGACAGCCCCATCATAGTTATCACCGTAAACATCCTTGATGATTTCTCTGAGTTCATCCTCGACTTTTCTCATAGGAAGCACAGAAACCTGATTTGCTTTAATAATAGCATCAAGTACATAAGGAGGTAGAGATCCAGGACAAGATGAACTCCCAGCATACAAACCAATTTTATCTTTCAATTTGTCAAGACCCAGTTGAACAGATACTCGCTTGGCTTCATCAAGAATTTTAGGAATGTTGTTATAGATTTCTTGATACCATTGATACTTATATTTTGCTATCACTCGTTACCTCCTTTTTCTCTAAATCAATTCCTCTGCCAACAAAATAGGATATGAGCCTGATTTTTTAATCTATTTCCGGATAAAGCAGTGCATTAAGAAGAAATTTGTATGTTCCATAAGATTGAGCTCTGTGCTGACAGCGAAATCCGATAAGAATGATGTGTCCCTTCTTATAAGTGACATCGACCACAGCTGCCTTGCGGGTAATTACATCTTCTCCAAGGAGCCAGCCGCTTAAGAGAACATTTTCTTTTGCGTAGCTTGCTACGACTTTTCTATCCCATTCCCCAGAGGGAATTCTGGTTCTCAAGGCGAGGCTTCGAGAGAACATGGCTGCAGCTTCTTTCGGCATTCCATATCCAATCGGGGATTTATTATCAATCTTGATTTTTAAAATGGATCCAGGACAGATAAATTTGTTTCGGTCGACTCTTTCCAGGATATTTCTGACCGGTATATTGAATTCTTTAAAGACTAAACCACAGGCATTGTTGAGCGTAACAAGAATGCCTCCCTGCTCGACAAAAGTCTTCAACGCTTCCACTCCTTCCTTACCGATACCTCCCTCGTACTCAGGAGGTATGTCTGTGGAATAGATGTCATAAGGCGAGTCTTGTCTGGGTTTTCCAGTTTTGATTACATCCGAGTTTTCGTCTGCAAACACTATCACATCAAACTTAGAGTTCAAATTGACTTTGCTTTTTTTTGTTTCTTTGAAATCCTTATTGTGAAGAGTGACGAAAGGAATTTCCATATCATCAAAAACATAACGTGTCCAGCCCTCATCCATGTTGGATCTCCAGGATTGATAAAGTCCAACTCGGTGCTTCTTTAACGGTGCTTTTGGGATTTCATTGACGCTTTCAAGCACATAGGCTTTCACATGCCATTTCTCCAATAGTCCTGGAATAACTGCCTGTACATGAGGTGTGTTTTTGATTAGGAAACTTCCTGCAGCCACATTAAATCCATCTTTTTTGATGATATCTTTAGAGCGGTAGATTTCGACCTTGTCTTCCTTATCTTTGATAAGATGGAAAAGAATCGAATAAGAATTGTTTAGCCTGGAATCAAGGACGATAAATGATGAGTTCTTTTGCGGTGAAGTCATGGATGAATAAAGAACTTTTTCCAGCTTTGTAAGATTCGTTTTAAAAGGGTTATGGATTCGATCACATCGGACGCCCATTTGCAAGGGAAAAGTCCATCCAGCTGTGTCATAAGGTGGAACAGGAGGGCCACCTGGATAAAGCCTCATGTCAGGATACTTTTGTTTTTCAAGCAAAGCTTGAACATAAGGCCTGTAGGGCTGAGACATCAAGACTACGAAAGAGCCCACTGGATAGGTCTTTCCATCGGCAACAAAATCCTCCTTGGCCTTGTGGATTTCTGCACCACCATACATCAGAATATCCAGCATCCGAAGCATTGAGGGATAATCGTGTTGTGTTTTGGGTATAATAAAGGCAAAAGGCTGTTCTTCTTCAGTTTTTTCAATGGAATCTCTACACATTTTATAAAAGTTGTAAAGAAAATCCTCTTTGTGGAGGAAGGCTGTCTTAATCAGGCTCAGGGAGAAAGAAAGTTCATAGTCTACTATGTCTCTCAGTTTCCACCAGCCTCCAGGCCATGGATCAGGTAACTGCATGCGTTTTTCAATATTTAATTTGGGAAGTTCTGTGGGATCGACGTAAATTGGACTGGCTATATTAACAGATGCCATCTCGCTTAGGAGGCATATGGTGTTGTGAAGCCAGCCAGTGTTATCGCAGGCCCCATCCCACCATCCTGTATACTCTCTTCCGTAGACGACTCCCTGAAAATCGTTTTTCTGAAGATCGTAAGCCATGCTCATTCCACATAAGCCAACTCCCTGCCAGACAAGTGGATGGACATTTGGATTGGGTGGATCCATAAACGGAGGCACGAATAGCCGAGCATCTGTCTCGCCCATTTGGTGTTCATCAATATGAATTTGAGGAATCCAGTCATGATAAAGAACTTTGGTGATAGCTTTTGTTTCAACAAGATTTAACATGAACCAGTCGCGATTGTTGTCATGGCCAGCATAATGATGGTAGAGCCAGGGCATACGACCATTTTCATATTTTGTCCCCACATATTTTCTGTACCAATCGGTCACCATCTGATGACCATCCGGATTAGTGGTTGGAACAAGGAGAACAATGACTTCTTTTAAGACTCTGTCAACATCAAAAGAGGCTTGTCCAGTCACTAATTTATGAGCAAGCTCCATTACCATTTGCGAAGCTGCAATCTCTGAGGAATGCAGACTGCATGTAATCATAATAATGACCTTGCCTTCCTTAGAAAGTCTTTTGGCTTCTTCAGTGGTCAATCCCCGGGCATCTCTTAGCCTTTTGGCGATCTCTCGATAGGTTTTAAGTCTAGCCATGTTTTCTTCAGAAGTGATAACAGCCATGATCATAGGTTTACCCAAGGTCGTCTTTCCAATAGTCAAAACACTGATTTTTCCTGATTCCTTGTCGAGCCTTTCAAAATAGGCCAGAATTTGGTTGTAATCTGCGAGCTTTCTGTCTGCTCCCACTTTGTGACCTAAGAATTCTTCAGGTGAGGTTTGAGCGATGAGAAGCAGGGGTAAAAAAAATAAAGAAAGAGAGATAAAAGAAAATATTTTTTTCATCATCAGTTCCTCCTTGGCTTATTGATCTTTTTAAACTTCATATTCTTCACGACACCTTCCTGAAGTACAAAGCCTGTAATTTTGTTTTCTCTATTTCTTGTAAAATCCAATCTACGTCTTCCCCAACCGAAACTATCGATGGAGTATGCAGTAAGAGTGTTCATAGTTTCCCTTAGTTTTAAAATCAGATTATTATTTTCCACAGTAAAAGTATAAGTGATATCGAGTTCATCACTATAATAGTTTCCTACATATTTTTTCAATTGTTGTAATGTGAGCGAGATGGGCTCGGGCCTCTGTTCAAAAGAACGCTGTCTCTGCATTGGAACTGGAGACTCTGTAAATTGATCTGCAAGATACAAATCTGCTATTCTTCTTGTGATTCTTCCCGGATTAAATATACTCAGATTAGATAAAATCACGATAGAAAACTTCTGGTCGGGAAATTGTATATAATATGCCTGGTACCCGACGGCAGATCCCCCATGACTTCTTGTTCTCAAACCTCTATAATTTTCTGTATTTAATCCAAGTGCATAGGGGATTTCTTTTCCATTGTTGAGTTTTCCTCTGGTTAGCATTTTCTTGATTAAATCTTGAGTGCCCTTTCCTAATTTGTTATCATAGAAATTCTGATCCCATTTAAGAAAATCCTCTATTGTCGTAAAAACCCCTAAATCCCCTATCACTTTAAGCCGGAGAATATCCAATCTGTATCCACTATCTTTTTCAGGAGAGTATCCATACGCTCTATTCTTAACAATCATATTTGGGTTGTCATGAAAATGAGTGTTATTCATCTCAAGAGGACTAAAAATGTACTTCTTTGCAAAGGCACTCGTTTTTAATCCACTCACTCGATTGATAATTTCCGAAAGCAGAAAATAACCTGAATTTGTATAAGAAAACATCTCACCAGGTTTAAAATTGAGTTCTTTCTGCCGTGATAACATTTCAACTAGCTCACAGGGTGTATAAACATAACCACTTCCCTCCGGTTTCCCGATCAGCGACACAAGAGTCAAATATTCACGAATCCCACTCGTATGATGCAGGAGATGCTTAATCTTGATTGGTCTACCATAATCAGGCCATCCGGGTATAAATTTTTGGATGTCATCATCGAGGGACAATTTTCCCTGTTCAATAAGAATGGCTATACACATGGCAATAAACTGCTTCGAAATAGAACCAGTACGTGAAACGGTCTGAGGAGTCCAAGGCAGAGAATATTCAAGATTAGCAACCCCGTAGCCGCGAGCATATATGATTCTTCCATCCTTGAATATTCCAAGGGCTGCCCCCGGAGAGTCATCCCTGTCCCATTGTTTAAACATTTCATCCACTTTGTCTGTAAGGGCATTGTGTGTATAGGCTTGATTTGCGATGACTTTCTGTGCTGTAGCTCCAAAAATTAGTAATGCTGACATGCAAAACATGAGACTTACGAATAATTTTTGGTTGTTATCCATAATTCTTCACTTTCAAAGACGTATTACTCTTTGCGTTCCCACGGTTCCCATTCTATGCCGCAAATGTATTTTTGCACCCATCTGATTTCCTCTATATCGCGTCGACGCTGATGCCGCGGTTCCCGAAATCCATGCGGCTCTCGAGGAAATTTGATATAGCGCACTGGAACTCTGCCTATTTCTTTAAGCGCGTGGAAGAACATCATGGATTGACCAGGAGTACTAACCATATCCTTTGCGCCATGGAGTAATAGTGTAGGGGTTTTCACGTTTTTTACGTACCAAAGCGATGAAACCTTGCACCACTCCTCTGGGTTTATCCAATGGGCTCCCCCAATGTAATGAAGTTTGAGATCCCAGCTAAGGCCTGGTCCTGATTCTGCAGTCCAGCTGCCGACCATGGCACCAAGTGAAGCTGCTTTAAAGCGATCGGTCTGAGTGATTACCCAACTGCCAAGGATTCCTCCCCAGCTCCAACCCCGGACCCCCAACCTCTCGGGATCTGCAATGCCCTTCTCAATTAGATAGTCTACACCTGACATAACATCATCAAACTCACCGCCTCCGACGTCCCCTTGAAGCGCACAGAGAAGATCGTCGCTATAGCTGTCACTACCACGAATATTCGGTCCGAATGAAGCATACCCCAGTCCAGCGAAAACATGGAACTCGGCCCTGAATCTGTTAGCAAAGTGCCCCGGTGGACCTCCATGAATGGTAACTATAAGGGGAAGTTTTGTTCCCTCATTGTAGTTTCCTGGAACATAAAGAACCCCCTCAATCTCCATGTCATCTTTGCTCTTCCAACGTACTACTTCACCTTTGGCCAGCAGGATTTCTTCTTTTATCCATGGATTTACATTAGTAAGACGAATAGGATTTAAATTACTCACTGAAGAAACATATATATCAGGGGGAGTGTTAAAATCACTATATGAGTAGACCATCTTTTCTCGGTCTTTTGAGAAAGCGAGAGCCCTGAGCGTACCCTTAATGTTCGTTATATTTGTGATTTTCCCAGTCTTGATGTTGATTCGATTGAGGTTGAGATTGGTGCGATATGTCTCATTGAATAACAGATTTTCACCATCTGATGTCCATGCAAGCCCAGAAATTTCGCCTTGGTTTGGTTCTTTCAGTTTCCTCTTCTCACCTGTTTCAGGATTCATGATCCAGAGGTATCCATGAGTTAGATTAAAATCTTGGTCAGAAGGAGCATGATAGACAAAAGTTTTTCCGTTTGGAGCCCAAAGAACACTATCTTCTGGAGCATTGTTGTTGGTGAGGCGAACTGGTTTTGGATCATTCACATTAACCAAATAGAGCTCGGACAGGTAGAAATAATTCTCGGCATCATGTTTTGTTGCTGCGAATACGACGTGCTTTCCATCTGGAGAAACATCGAATTCATTGATGATAAGTTTCTCGTAAGTTAACCTCCTCTCTTTCATTGATGAAAGATCAAATAACCAGAGGTTTCGCCAACGAGCTTCCTCTCTTCCGTTCGGTCCTTCAAAAATAAAAACCGCATCATCTCCCAAATCATATTCCTTCTGTTCTTCTTTGCCCTTCATTTCTTCGGCTGTAAAAAATATTTTACTTGCGTCTGCAGACCATTTATAAGAATCAACACTATTTTTATGATTTGTGATTTGAATAGCTTCGCCACCTGTGAGGCGTATGGCAAATATCTGCTCACTTTTATCAACCTCTCGCTTAAAGGAGAGATGTTTTCCATCAGGCGAAAACTGAAATGAACTGCCGCCTGCATCACCAATATATTGCCAGGCTTCACCACCGCTTGCTGGAATCATAAAGTATTTTTTAATTCTTCTGTTCTTTTCCCAATCCAGTTCCGATTTTGAAAAGAATATCAAGTTTCCGTCTGGGGACATTCTTACATCTCCAAGGCGGACCATATTCAATCCGTCATCAACAGTCATAGGCCGCATTTTCGCATCTTGAGAGTAAAGAATACTGAGACAGAAAAACAAGATAACCAAACTCAAAATTATTTTCTTCATCGAAACCTCCTTCAAGATGATGGAATAAAGGCTAAGTGATTATCCCTCACTATTTTACTTGTTTTCGGTTAATAATAGCATTTTGCCGTTAAGGGCACCATTATATTCACCCTTTTCTATGCTAATCTCCCCATTGATAATCACGTATTCTGTCTCAGTGCTGTACTGGTAAGCATCAGAGTGTGTGGCATTATCCCTGACGGTTTCAGAATCGAATATAACAATATCAGCCTTGTAACCTTTCTTGAGTAATCCTCTATCCTTTATCTGAAGGAAAGAGGCAGGAAGGGAGGTCATCTTCTTGATGGCATTCTCCAGTGTCAATACCTTCTCTTCTCTAACATACTTCCGGAGTACTCTGGCTTGACTGCCAAAAGCGCGGGGATGACCAATCCTGGGTATGTCAGTCTCGTTTATGATAGGCGATGCGTCTCCATCACTTGAGAACATCAGCCAATCTTGTTCCATCGCATACTTCATGTCGTCCTCCGACATAACTCCACAAGCAACATATAGGTCAGGTTCATCAATCACTAAATCTGCAGCAAGATCAAATGGATCTCTTTTTTGTTCCTTGGCAATGTCCGAAAGGATCTTTCCGATCAGATGGGTATTTTTCTTGGCCACTGTAACCAAATAACTATCCCAACCCGCTAAGGCTACAGAACTTGGCTTATGAGGCTCACCTTTGAGTACCGATTTCCTGATTTGCTCTCGTTTCGATTTATCAGCAAGGGCCTTTGATAGTTCCTCCACATACTGCTCTCTTAATTTCTTCCTCTCAGAATCTGATAAATTCCGATCATTAATCTTCTTTCTGAGTTCTGCAAATGGTTCCATGTCATCCGGAAGATGAAAAGGGGCCCAGCCAGCGTTCCTATCAATCGGTAGAATACGCCCTCCTGACGCATAGTGATATGGATACATATCTGCAACGACGTAAATTCCCCTTGCCCTTGCTTCGTTAATCAATTTTACAGCCTCTTTCATCTTCCCCCAGTAATTCTTTCTGCATACTTTAAAATGACTTATGTTGGCTCGTACTCCGGTTTCTTCAGCAATTCTGATAGTCTCTTTAGTGGCTTCAGGGACACGATCAAATTCATTGCGTTGGTGGCTGGCATAGACTCCTCCAAACTCGCCAACAACTTTTGTGACTTCAATGATTTCTCTGGTACTGGCATACCTGCCAGGAATGTATTCTAAACCTGTGCTCATACCCCAAGCACCTTCCTTCATTGCCTGTCGAACAATCTCCTTTATCTTCTCCAGTTCTTCTGGTGTAGGATCGCGCGATTCCACTGCCATGACTTCTTTCCGGACTGTGCCAAATCCTACCAGATGAACGGCGTTTGTTCCTATACCTTGCTTTTCCCATTGTTCTTTGATCTCAGTAATTTTAAATGTCCCATCACCACAGTTACCTGTCACAACCGTAGTTGTTCCCTGTATAAGGTAGTTCAAATTAGCATTGGAATCGACTTTCCCTAAGCCTTCATCACAGTGAGTGTGTATGTCGATAAATCCGGGGGAAACAACCAATCCCTGAGCATCGATTGTTTTAGCGGCAGTTTTTCCTGAAAGATCTCCGATCCCGGCAATTGTATCCCCAATTATACCAATATCGCCATAGAACCAGGGATTTCCTGTTCCATCAACGATTCTACCTCTTTTTATTAGGATGTTATAGTCAACATCGGTGCGATTACAACTTGAAGTAAAAAAAAGTGTCCCGATCAGGAAGCAATAAGAAGTTAAAAGTAAAAGTCTGGACATGTTATTGCTTTCTCCTTAATTAATCGTAAATTCCCTCCTTAGGGTTTAACAATTCTCTTTAATTTAATCAACTATTTTCACTTTGTCATTCACTATCTAAGTGCATTTTTAAATATAGGTAACCAAGAGAGTTTATCTATCTATATTTCTTAAGAAGTCCTGTTTTTTCGTTAAATTCTTTTATGAGTTTATCCCATTCCTCCCAGGAATGATATTTTTCTATCCAGTAATTATCATCATACCATTGGCGGTCAAGTTCTTCGATATCTTTTCCAATTTGTTCGACCCATGTGAAGTATTTAAGATTATGCATTCTCTTTTTATCCCAGTAGCTTAGCTCAAGCATATGATCTGTAGTAAGACTTAGAAGACAGGTGTCAAAATCAGCTCCCGCCTGATAATTTGTATATTCTCCTCTTTCTTTTCTCAACTCTTCAATCCGGGATTGGTAAAGTTCCATGGAATCTGTGGCTATCGTGAACACGATATCGTTTTCGTTCATCTCATAATATTTAGCCATTTTTATAGAGCCGAGGAGGTTTGCGATAGAGGAAATTCCGAGAAGGTCTAATTTATTGGTTATTTCCTCTGAGATGCCTTTCAATTTAAGATAGTTTCTTCCCGAGGGTTCGTTGAATAACCGAATCAGCCGTATGCAAAACTCATCGTCAATATCAGCGACCATATCCATGTTTTTTAGGTTATGAATCCAGGGAACATGTTTGTCTCCAATGCCTTCAATCCTGTGGGCTCCATATCCATTATGCAAGAGAGTCGGGCATTGCCAGGCTTCTCCAGCACAGACTTTAATACGAGGATATTTTTCGCGTAGATAATCTGCACACCCTATGGTTCCTGCAGACCCTTGGGTTAAAAATATCGCTGTAAACCTTTGTTTATCTTCTTTTTCTTTATTGTATAATTCTTCGATTGCCTGTCCTGTGCATACATAATGCCAGATAGCGTTTCCTATCTCATCAAATTGATTGAGGACGACAATTTCGTCAGGTCTTTTTCTTTTGAGCTCGAAAGTCTTATCATAAACTTCTTTCACGTTGCTTTCAGAACCAGGTGTAGCATGAATTTCTGCCCCAATTTTCTCAAGCCATTCGAATCTTTCGCGCGACATTCCCTCAGGAAGCACCGCTATACTCGGACAGGCGAGAAGGTAGGAATCGTATGCACCTCCGCGGCAGTAATTTCCGGTTGATGGCCATAACGCTTTTTGTGTTGTTGGGTCAAATACGCCTCTTACTAGTTTTTCAACTAATGGGCCGAATGTGGCTCCAACCTTGTGGGAGCCGGTGGGAAAATATTTTCCGACAAGCATCAATATCCGGGCTTTTACTCCAGATAATTCTGGAGGTATCTCTATGTAATTCACACCTCCGAAGCCCCCTCCGAATTTAACTGGTTCATTGTTCCACGTAATCCTGAAAAGGTTTCTTGAGTGGAGATCCCATAGGCCGATATTTTTAAGCTCATCCTTGATAGCCTGAGGGACCTTTTCAGGATGGAGCATCTCCTCATATGTAGGAATAATGATATCTCTTTCCCTGCATCTCTTTACAGTATTTTCCAATACCTTTTTTGCATCTCTCATGTTAGAAATCCTTATTTCATTAAAATTATAAAATTTATATTAATTGTTCCTATTCTACAAAAAATAAAGTAGTTAAAATTTTAGAAGCCCTCAATCTGCTTCGGGAAGTAATTTTCGCAGGTTCCTTCTCTGTAAACATCTGCGGTACAGCAATGAAGTCCGCCTCCAAATGGCGAGACTTTATAGAATGGGACTGGAACAACTTCAAAGCCATATTTATCGAACAACTCCATGGTAGTAATCTCACTGGCTTCAACACAGATGGTCTTCGGATCGAGAACAAGAGTATTCATGCTTAGCCACCAACTGCAGAAATCATAGGGCGCTTTCTCTTTGAGAAGTGCTTTCGGGGCTTTCACAATTTCCCAGTCATTCTTCTCAAACAGTTTTAGTTCCCTCTTATCGAGAGGTATTCTCTCCGGATTCATAATTGCCAACCCAGGACGAACAGGAACAAGAGTCGTGTCCATATGCCAAGGCAGTAATTCTCTGCGTCCCACCTTGTGGATTCGATGGTTGGGAAAGTGGCGTCGCAACCAGCTAATACCAGATTCATTCGTTACCATTGACTTTTGAACAAAGAGATCCTTCCCGTAGCGGACAACATCAGCAGCATCAAACAAAGGTTCCTTTTCAGTGATTATCCAATCGCCCTTTTCAGCACGCTCATACTGCTCTTCTTCGCTTAATGAGTTCCATTCCTTCCACCAGTCTTTCTTGTAAGAGTATTTTGTTAAACGCGGTTTGGGCGCCGCCTCGAAACGAAAATTTGGATCTTCTTTGAAGTACTGTTCGAACAATGGCCGGTAGCAAATATACTCAAACCAGCGGCTACGGTAAGACATAGTCGCTTCCAGAATTTCATTGCCGACTGTGAGTAGCAAATCCCGACAGGGCGCACAGCCAAACATCGATCCCTGCTTCCAATCGGGAGTTTGAACCACCTGTCTGAAATCGATCGGGGTAGGACGGTCTACTCGAATACCACGGCTCTCAAGAATTTTTGCGAAATTGTCCAGCTGTTCATTGGCCTTCTCTTGCATTTCCTTGGGGTAAGGCCCGTACGTTCCCAGGGGGAAGCAGTCCTTCGGCCAATCGCGTTGAATAGCGATCTCAGGGGCCTGGACCATAGTCCCGTCGGCGCGGCCGAGAATGATATGCTTTAGCGGATCCCATTCATTCCAGGAATTAACAACTGTTTTTTGAGCTTTTTTAGTCAACTTTATCTCCTTAAATATAATATTGTAAGACTAAATATTAGATTTCAACTCTATTAAAAAAAATGACCCGTGAAATTGATAATCTCTAAGTCAATGGAGCTTTCTTAACCGATATGTCCTGTACACTTTTTATTTATTACGAATTATATAGCTTCGTACTTAACTTTATGTCAATTGCTACACAACTTTCCTTCTAAATCTTCGTCCTATACAAAATTGGGCATTTTGGGATTAATTTGTTTAAAATTCCAGTTTTAAACCAAGTTGCAGACTTCTTGGATTGGGGAGCCCCCATTTCATGTTGAAAGTATCATACCATCTATAGTTTGATCGCCAGGATCTAAACTCGTCATCATTGGTCACATTGAATAGATCGAACATAAGTTTGAGCTTACACGATTTATAAATTGTTAAAGTTTTCTGCAATCTTAAAGATAAAGTATAGAATGATTGATATCTTGTATCTCCCCGTGGTTCTGCCAGGATTGTTGTCCGTCCTTGTTCGAGGTCGAAAATTCTTACAAAAGTTGGGCGTGGACGGCCAGTCTGATAGGTGAAGTATGAACTTAACATGATATCCCACGGTAGTTTGTAACCACCGGTGAGTTTGACAACCCATCTTTTGTCATGCTGCAAGTCACCATCTGCATTTATCAATTCATTGGGATCCACTCCAAAGCCAGAAGCATATTCTGCTATCTGGTCCTGCCGTGTTTGATGTGCATTCAATGTTAAGCCAGTAGAATGACTCCATGTTATAGAGGCGTCCATCATCCAACCCTGAGAATACCTCTTATTGAAAGAAAGAATGAATCCTGTATATTTTTGGCCATAACCTTCGGGATTCGTCTGCCATGTTTCACGTTCACCAGGAGAACTTGTTCGATTAAAAACAGTATATGTTTGGCCATTATCAGGAGAAACTCTTTGCACCTCTTCATAAGTCGCGTTTCTTCCTTCAAATCCAATAGAATTTCCTTCTGTTTTGTACATGAATGTAGCACCTGCAGAAAAGTCTCTAAAAAGCTCTCTCTCTAATCCGACAAAGAATTGATCAGCATAAGGATTCTTTATATTAGGGTCCATTATGTAGCCTAATTCTCCGGGAACATAATCAAAGAGTTCCCATTCTCCATCTATCCATTCATACCCATACCAATCTGTAACCCCAGGTCCTGGCACAGAAAAATTTCCGATATGCAGGGCATCATAATAGCGGCCAAAATGGGATTTGAGCAAAGTTTTTCCATCCGGAGTTAACTGGAAGGCTAATCCGATTCGGGGTGAAAATACGTTCCAGGTGATTAAATTATCTATTCCCAGAGCTTTTTCAGTAGTTTCATTCCATCCAGTCAATCGATTAAATGCAGGATAATCAGCATTCTGGTAGTCATACCTGAATCCCATATTTACAGTCAACCTTTTCCCAATGCTGATAGAATCATCGATAAAAACTCCTAATCTATCTACTGTGCCTCCATACATGTATTGTTGCTGTACATATAAAAGATAAGGTTCGCCATCGTAATCTAAGTAAAGACCACCTCCACAGTAGCCTGTCTTCGCTTCGAGTCCTCCTCTGGTGAATTGAGCCCCAAATTTGAAGTCGTGATCTGCTCCAAGAAAATCCTCGGCAAAATGGGAAAAGCTTGTATTAAATTGATGGGTATCTATATACCAGACAGTCGACCACTCTGGGGCCACGGATGCAACTCCTGTAGCATCATCAATATGGCCTCGTTTGTTGATGTCTGCACTATCTATTGGTTTATTCCACTCATCAGGACTGTACCATCCGGAATATTTAATATCAAAAAAGGAAGTACCGCTTGCCAGCCACGTATACCGTACATTCCAAATATAAGTTTTACAAATTTCTTTAATCAATGTTTCAGGCGGATTCCACTGGTCGGGAACTTCACCGTAGTCTTCGTTTTCAAAAGCAAAACTGGCTACTAGTTTATGTTTATTGTTTATGTTGGAAGTCAGTTTGAAAAAAACTTCGTCATGTTTGTCCGTACGTGCATAATCAGGATCTGATTGCCATGGTGATTCTTTACTTCTTCGCATAGTGTAATTACCGAAAAACCAAAGTGCATCTTTTACAATAGGACCTCCTAAAGAAAATGATTGTTCATATCTATAGAACCGTTTGAAAGGATGTACTTCCGGAGCAGGATTATTATCACCGGTTATGAAATCATATTGCCCATAATGAGATATGAGGCCTGAAAATTCATTTCCACCAGATTTTGTAACAATATTAATTACGGCACCTGTTATCATTCCATACTCTGCAGAAGCTCCTATTCCTGAAACTTCAACTTCCTCGAAAATATCTTGACCTGGATTGGTCCAGGGGATACCTAACTCCGGGCTGCTTTGGTCCACTCCATCAAAGTAAAAAGCATTTCCTTGAACTCCCGAACCCGCAAAAGACCACCTTAATTCCCCAGATTCACCTTGAGCCAGCATACCCGGAACTTGTTTGACAACGTCTGCAAAAGAATGCCTTCCAGCAGGAATGTTTTCTAAATCTTCCGTGGAAAAAATTGATGATACTCCAGTTTTTTTTACATCAATAACAGGTGCTTCTGCAGTAACTTTAATAGATTCCTTTAGTGTCTCTGGTCTTGTCATTATGTTTAGAGAAACAGTTGAATTAATAGCTACTTTAATGTTTTCTCTTTCTACTCTCTGAAAACCCGCTAATACAAAAACCAATTTGTATGTCCCCGGTGCCAGATTGCTAAAATAGTAAGTTCCTTTGACTGACGTAATATCGTTTTGTATTCCCATTAAAGATGGGCTTGAAGCTTCGACTTTTACACCTGGAAGAGGTATGCCTTCCTCATCAGTAACAACTCCTCTTATTTTTCCTGTTAGTATTTGCCCAAAAGAGAAACTGCTAGTTAAAATAAAAAACGAAAAAATTATAACCAGTATTTGTAGCTGAAATTTTTTGGTTCCCATTTTTCCTCCTTCCTAAAATTAATAAAAAGTTTTGAACAAATGGAAATGTTTTAATAAATAACTTTATCCTTTGCTTGGAAGTATAATTTTACTTCCACCGTAGCCCCGATTTTTTCTCTCACCTCCTTTAGTTAACCTTTAATGCTTATTTGAAATTTAGATAAAAAACATCAATGTGTCAAGAAATAATTTTATTTAATGATAATTGCACTTAATAATCGATAAAATATGTTAATATGTTAAGAATAGAGCCTATAAAATGGTTTAATCGTTCAATTGGGTATTTTAGCTATATTTTCGATATTATCTTGATTCCCCTCTGAAAAATTCATGTTCCATGATGCAAGGAAATAAATTATTTCAAAAACAGCAGGTTTATTAGACAATTATCAAAATAATCTCGAATTATGTTTACACTTTAATAAAGATTTGATAATTTTTTATTATAATGGAGGTTTTAATGATAGATGAACTAGATAAAAAAATATTAAACACGCTGAATAAGAATGCACGGATGAGTTTTCGTCATGCAGCTTCAGAAGTTGGAATCTCACCTACTACTTTTTATAATAAAGTAAAAAAACTTGAAAGATCAAGAGTATTGAAGGGATATATTCCTATTATTGATTCAAAATCTATCGGTTATGATCTTATTGCTATTATTGCTCTGCGTGTCAAACAAGAGAATGACCTTGAGGTTCAGAAAGTGATTTCTCAATTTTCTCAGGTTGGGGCTATATATGAAATCACTGGAGAATGGGATTTACTTCTTGTCTGTTATTTTAAAGGGCGTAAAGATCTTACTCAATTTTTGAAGCAGAAACTCCCACTTCCATATGTGCACCGAGTTATTACTCATATTGTCTTGAATGTCGTCAAAGAGGATAAAAGAACTGCTGTGATATAAGTTAGTGTAGAGTATCCATAACAGCTTTACAATGACCGACTTTTTTGAGGATATGATCAACTTTTTTAGTCCACACAAAAGGCTTGGGTTGTTGGTTATTAATTCGAACAAATTCGCGGATAGCGGAAGCAAGCTCTATCACGCTTCGAAAGACTCCTCTTTGAAGCCCTTTGCATCGGCTAGTTTCCACATTTTTTGTTGTAACACATAGAATGAATCATTATAAAGATATTAATGATTCATTACACTAAAAAGCATTAATAAAGCCATTATTTCTTGATAGCTTTTATTCTTTTCGTGATTTCGGGCTGATTGGGATTGATTTCTAAAGATTTTTCCCATGCCTTTAAAGCTTCGTTTAAAGAACCCAGTCCGAAATAACATTCTCCTAAGGAATTCAAAAGGTCTAGATTTATTCCGAAATGGGAAACAGCCTTATTATAAAACAAGACAGCCTTATTGAATTCTTCTAGAGCTTGATGAGATCTCCCCAAGAGTAAATAGGCTTGGTAGGGAATCTCAGTTGAGTCTGAGAAAGGAAGCAAAATTTGCGTAGTTTTATCATACTTTTTTAGAATGAAATAAACCTGTGCAAGGCTTAATGCATATGGAAAGGAATTTGGCTCCTTTTTGTAGGCAATTTCTAATTTAATTCTTGCCTTCTCAATTTCTCCTTTGTTAAAAAACTGCTTTCCTAATATTGAGGAATAGACAGGATCATTGGATGGCGGTAGCACTCTATAATGAACCCAAGGACGGGATATATAAGAAGCAGAAGTAATGTCAAATTCTTCCCGTTCTGAAATAAGTTCACGATTTCCATCTAATAAAACGACCTTAATTCGATAATGCTCTGGCGGGAATTTCTGGAGAGCTAATTCTTCTTTAAAGTTTATCCCGTTTTGATACTCACTCACTTTTCTTGTAAAAGTCATAAATTGTTCATCACCCTTGAAAAACTCAAATTTTAATTCTCCCTTCAGTCTGTGCTCTGCTTCCAAGTTAAAGATCTGAAAGAATAAGAAAAGTTTTTCCTGGGGATGAAAGATATTGATGGGCTGATGATGAATTTGATCAAAGCCTATTGTAAAGGGGATGAGTTTATTCGATGCAGGGGTAATACGGTCCATTTTATATCCCAAAATAAGGGAACTCATTTTTAGGTGAGAATTGTCTTCAGGAATAATGATGTCTTTTTCTATAGTAGTGAATTCTTTGGATACTTCATTTTTGAGGATAAGAAAAAATTTGTATTCACCAGGAAGCAAGGGTAGCATATCATAGATATTAAAAGGATTGTATGTTATTTTTTTTAACTTTGCTTCATCGAGGGATAATGGGAAAGATCTCTCATATTGATATATTGTTTTCTCCTCTAAATCTGTAATTCTCCCATTAATTTTTAAATGTGTGGAATATTTTTCTCTGTATCGTTGAACTGATAATTTTGTGAGCTCTACTATATAATGTACAAAATAAGTCCCATTGGGGTCTTTAATAATTTTAACTGAAAAGTTATTATCGATGTAATTAGCACTGTAATCTATACCTACGATGTCTTTATAGCTTAAAAATTTTTCTGCATATTTGTCTTTCAAGCCTTTCTGAGAGATAGTATAAATATTCTGAATCAACATATCAGAAGCCAATGAAAGATGGCCAAAACGTGGTGATTCTCCTGGAATAAGGGAAAGAGAGGTTTGCGCCAAAGTATGGTTTATTTTCTTTAGGGTTTGAAAAGTTGCTATATGGTTTGTCTGATCGCCAAAATGAGAAGTCAATAGAGCTTGCGGCCCGTCTTTTGTAGGACTATATAGAATATATTCACCAACTCCTCTTTTCTGGTAAAAAACAAGGTTAAATTCAGGAGGAAGGCCAAATTTTGTTAAACCTTGATAAGACCAGATTTCAGTATTGTAAATTTGAGATTCGCCAGTAAATCTTTCAATACTGTGAGGTTCCCCCAGAATGATATAAATTCTTCCCCGATCAGTTTTCCAGCCAGGCTTAGGAACTTCTCTTGCTAAAGCGTAATTAGCATAATCGATTCTTCTATAATGCTCTTTTTTGAATTCATTCTCTTCCGTCCCTTGCGTAGGATCCCTGTGTTTCCAGAAAGCCTCGATAAAAAGTTCTCTTTCTCTATTCGTCTCTAGTTGAAGAAAAACATCTTTTTCAGTCGGAGTAATAATATAAACAACTTCTTCTTCAAGCCATTTTTTATGCCTAACAGGTAACTCACTAGAAAATATTATTCCAGCCAAAACGACTAAAAAAAACACGGAAAGGATTATCATAAATATTAAAATTTTCCCTTTCATACTTAACATTTCCTAAATAGAACAACTATATTTTCCCATAAATTGAGGGATAAGATAACATGATGATGTGATGCACCTCCTCCGGAGGTTTCTGATAGACTTCCGGTTGGAAAAAACATTTTAAGAAAGTGCACGAATGAATTATATAGAAATTGACCATCACAAGCAATACTCGCACATCACCTTGCTGGATGAGAAAAGCGAGGTGGTGAAGTCAGCGAAAGTGACCAATCTTCGTCGGGAGCTGGAGAAATTTCTTATTAGGTTCAAAGACGTGAAAGCGTTTGGGACAGAACCTACAATATACACAATATAATACACATGGTTCTTTTTTTAATAGTTTAGGCTAAAATCTTCATTGACTAACCCCATTTGTGTTTGTCGGCATATTCAACGGCATACTCAATATGTAACTGGTACACACACTTCTACTTATTTATTGAGATTATATTTATTGCCTGAGGAAGGTTTTATAAGAATAAGGGACTGGCCAACCTGATATATTTATATTGTTATAAGTAGCTTATTTTTTTATTCTTGCGCCTGATACTTCTTCTTTATAAATCCTTCGATAAAATCTGTCCCAGCATATCCAAGT
>DAOUSP010000096.1 GCA_030627155.1 Candidatus Aminicenantota bacterium | reverse complement strand
ATTGAATTATTTGATAAACATGGAGTTGCCTTCATTTCTGTAACAGAGAATTTTGATACATCCTCTCCCTCTGGAAGACTTTTAAGAAATATCATGCTTACCTTTGCTCAGTTTGAAAGAGAGATGACTGCTGAGAGAACAAGGGATAAAATGAAGGCAAGGGCAGAAAAAGGTATGTGGAACGGTGGGATTGTGCCTTATGGGTACAAGAATGTTGATAAAAAACTAGTTATTAACGAAAAAGAGGCAGAATGTGTAAGAGCAATTTTTAAGATATTTATTGAAACCCAATCCTTGGCAGAGACCAGAAGATGGATAAATCAGAAATATCGAACCAGAGCGGGAAAGAAATTCAGCAAAGGTTCCATTGATAACATCTTGAGAAATCCTGTTTATTACGGGAAGATTTCCTACAAAGGTAATCTTTATGATGGGATACATAAACCCATAATCTCAGAGGGTATCTTCTTGAAAGCTCAAAGTATTAGAAAGGTTAGAGTAAAACAGGAAACAAAGATAAATCATACATATCTCTTGAGTGGACTTTTAAGATGTGCAGAATGTGGCTCAATAATGACACCAACTTATACCAAGAACTGGCAGAGAGATGGCAAGAGCCCAAGATTTACTTATTACTATCGGTGTACCAAGACATATAAGCATGATTGGAGTTCTTGTAGTATAAAATCGGTTAACGCAGATAGAATTGAAGATTTTATCATAAGCAGACTAAAAGAAGTAAGTCAGAATGAACAGGCTATAAAGACTTTGATAAAGAAAATTAACCAAGAGGAAGAAGAGAGGCTGTCTCCCCTTAAACAACAAGAGATAAAACTGTCAAGAGAGATTAAGGATGTAGAAAGAAGAATCCGCAATCTCATCAATTTTCTTTCAGAGGGGGAGGGTAAAAAATTTCCTTCAATAAAAAAGGAATTGGAAAATCTGGAAAACAAAAAGAAGGTATTGGAATTTGATTTAGAAGGGGTAAGGCTTGCCATTCAAAAAGAAGGGCAAGTTAAGTTTGAAGCAAAGATTGTTCTTGATACTTTAAAAGATTTCACTCAAAAGATTGACCAGATAGAGCCTTCTGATAGACCTCACCTGTTCCAGTATCTCATCAAATCAATTTCCTATGGAAAAAAGGAGATTGGGGTTGATATTTTCTACCTGCCTAAAGGATACCTGCCGAATTGGGATACTCACCGAGCCTGTCACGCAGGACGAGCCGACGAAGGTGGCGAAGTTCCTGCGGGACGGCGGTCAAGTAGTGAGCGAGTTCGCCGAGCGGAAAAGTGCGAGGCGGACGAGCGTTCATCCGCCTCTTTTATGTGTTTGAAAAATCGTTCAGAATGGCTCCCCGGGAGGGACTCGAACCCCCAACCTAGTGGTTAACAGCCACCCGCTCTGCCGATTGAGCTACCGAGGAGTAAATGGGATTATAATTTAGCAAAATTGCCAGCAAATATCAACGTGTTTTCTCAAGGAATATCAAGGCAATGTTAAAATATTCGGTTCTTAGCAACGTGAATTAGGAATTATCAACGTGAAAATGTCCGGTCTTCTCAGAGAAATTTTACTTTATTACCACCGATAACTGGCTTGCTTTATCTTTTTTCTGTAGTCGTCTCCATACATTTCCACGATCTTACACATCTCATATATACGGGAACGAAGGCGCTCCCCCACCCTGTCCACTAACGTGATGTCTTTTTTCTTGTAATAATCATCGCGGGAGTCTTCCTCATCCTCTTCGCTGTCGAGGTAATTAGATGTAAATATAGTCAGCTTTTTATGTATGTACCTGTTATTGATGATATAAAAAACCATCTCTTCTACCCAGGCAGTTGTTCTCTTCGCACCAAGTTCGTCTAATACAAGCACTTCTTTTTGAAATACAGGTGATAGGATATTGCTTTCTGTCAGATTTGAATCCAGTGAATAAGACGACTGTATATCTCTTATTAGTTCACGAAAATCACAAAAATAACAGGGAACATTTTTTGTCTTCATCAATTCTTTTATTATTGCAACAGCCAAATGGGTCTTACCTATGCCGCAGGGTCCCATAAAAAGAAGGCCTGAACTAATCACAGGATAGTCTTTTACAAACTTTTTAGATATTTTCAAAGATTTTCTGTGGGAAGGGTTATGTATTTCGAAATTATCAAATGAGCAATTATCATATCTTTTCGGGATATTTGAATGACTGATAAGAAATCCTTTTTCCTTTTCCTTGAAACAGGAGCACCTGCGGGCAAGAGTCTTTCCTTGTTTTACTTCCAATATCCAACTTGTTCCACTGCATTTTGGGCAAGTTTCTTTTGCCATCAGTTTAAATATCCTCTTAGCTGTTGAAGTTTGTGGGATTGAGCAAGTTTTTGCATTGCTTTTTTCTCAATCTGACGGATGCGCTCCCTGGTTAAATTGATACCGTCCCCTATTTCTTGAAGCGTGCGGGGCTGGTCATCATCCAGGCCGAAACGCAATTTTAACACAAGTGCCTCTTTTTTATCCAGTTCATTTAAAATCGCTCTTACCTGTTCCTGTATAGAGTTTTTTATAATTTGGTACTCCACAGATGGAGAATAGGAATCCTGGACTCTATCGCCTACTTCGACATCTTCATCATAATAACGGTCGCTCAGAGATACATCTCTCTCATCAAGAATCTCCATGTCTTCTATTTCCTCAACAGTCTTTTTCATGCGCTTGGCAATTTCCTGGCGGGTCGGCTCCCGCCCCAGCTCTTTTTTTAAAGCAGATTTTACCCGCTTCATTTCAGACATCTGGTCGGATATCTTCTGGGGAATATGGTAAATACGTGAATAATGCGATAATGCATGAATAACAGCTTGTCGAATCCACCAGACTGCATAGGAAATGAACTTTACGTTCTTTTCAGGGTCGTACCGCTTTGCAGCTTCTATTAGGCCTATATTCCCCTCATGTATTAGATCGAGAAGACCAAGTCCCATTCCTCTGTATTTTTTCACATAAGAAACTACAAATTTGAGGTTGGATTCGATTAATTTTTTTTGAGCTTTCTTATCTCCATTTCGGATTCGCCTTCCCAGCTCTTTTTCTTCTTCCAAGGTTAAAGTAGGAAATTTAGAGATTTGCTGGAGGTAGAGTTTGAGGTTTCTTGAATCTAAGGAATCTTTATAGTCATTCCTCATTTTTTCTCTGCCTCTTTGTCTTTGTCTTTATCTAATTTTATCATTTTAACTGGGCTCATATGAATAAGAGCATTCCTGCGTGCCTCGAATTCAGCTTCTTGCCCTTCGAAAAATTCTTTGCGGATGTATTCGAGCAGCATGTTTACTTCTTCTTCCATTTGCTTCATCCTTTCCCTCATATTAAGGACAACTTCTACCCCTGCGAGGTTAACTCCAAGCTCTCGAGTTAGATTAAGGATAACCTCAAGCTGTTTGAGGTCATCATCTGAATAAATACGTGTATTGCCTTCGCTGCGTGAGGGTTTAAGCAAGCCCTCTCTTTCATACAATCTCAAAGTCTGCGGGTGTATATCATACATCTCGGATACTGTGCTTATATGATAATACTTTTTAGGATCTTTTTTTTCTTTCATTTTAGCTTATCTCCAATTTTTCTCTTGGATTTTGCCCTGAAAGACTTTCCAACTCCTTTAAGAGTTCTCTGACCTTCAAGTCATCAGTTGGAGGAGGGATAATGTAAACTTCAACAAATTGGTCTCCGTGTGCCCTTTTACCAGGAATAGGGGCACCTTTGTCTCGCAGCCGGAATTTCTGACCTGATTTTGTTCCAGGGGGAATTTTTATTATTGACCGCCCGTAGAGCGTTGGAACTTCGATCTTTGCCCCTAAAGAAGCTTCTGTAACTGTGATTGGAATCTTGACATAAATGTTTGCTCTTTCCCTTTTAAAGAGAGGATGCGAATCGACTTCTATTGATATGAAGAGATCTCCAGTAGGGCCTCCCATAACACCAACATTTCCTTTCCCTGGTATACGGACTGTTGACCCAGTGTTTACTCCTGCAGGTATGCGGACACTAATAAGTTCTGTTTTCTGAACAAGCCCGCTTCCATGGCAAGTACCACATTCCTTTCCTGGAGATATGCCAGTTCCTCCACATGAAGGGCAAGTCGAGGAAAACTTCATGAATCCTTTCTGCATTTCTTTATGGCCTGTCCCACCGCAAGAGGAACAGGTCTGTGAGGAGCCACTCTTTATATACCCACGTCCTGAACATATACTGCAGGTAATCATCCTTGTCAATCTTATCCTTGTTTTTACCCCATGAATGGCATCCATAAAGCTGAGTCTCATCCTGTAATGAAGGTCTTCACCGCGTGCAGATCTTCGTGCAGATGGTCTTACCCTGGCGCCGAACAGGTTTTCAAAAATGTCCTGGAAAGATGAAGCACCGGAACCTGAAAAATCAAATCCTTCAAAATTTGAATAATTCTGCCATTGAGCGCCTCCTGGAGGCACTTCGCCCACAAAACCGAATTGGTCATACTGCGCACGCTTTTTTGAGTCGCTTAGAACAGAGTAAGCTTCCTGGATGTCCTTAAACTTTGTTTCAGCCACTTTATCTCCAGGATTCAGATCTGGATGATATTTCCTTGCAAGTTTACGATAGGCCTTTTTTATTTCTGCTAACGAAGCTTTTTTAGCAACTCCTAAGATTTCATAATAGTCTTTTGCCATTTTAAAGCTCTCAGCTTATCAATGGATAGGAGCAAAACTTCAATTGACTATTGTCGCTTTTTATTTCTTATTTTTATCATCATCTACAACTTCTGCATCAATTACTTCTTCCTCTGCTCCTCCTTCACTGCTTTCGGCCTTAGTGCCTTGCCCAGTCTGAGCGCCTTCCCCAGCTCCAGGTTGCGCCTGCTGCTGTTGCTGTTGTGCTGCTTGCTGATAAATCAACTCAGAAAGCTTGTGAGAAGCTTGAGAGAGCGACTCAAGTGCTTTCTTTATTTCATCCAGATTATCGCTTGCAATCGCTTTCTTTGTATTGTCGATTTCATTCTGGACCTGTTTTGCCTGTTCTTCAGGAATTTTATCTTTATTATCCCTTAATACCTTTTCAATGTTGTATACCATCTGGTCTGCCTGGTTCTTTGTATCAATGAGCTCTCTTCTCTTTTTATCTTCTTCAGCGTGTACATCTGCATCTTTTACCATTCTATCGATTTCGCTTTCATCCAGACCACTATGTCCTGTGATAGTTATTGCCTGCTGTTTGCCTGTTCCCATGTCTTTGGCAGATACATGAAGAATTCCATTCGCATCTATGTCAAAAGTAACTTCTACTTTTGGAACGCCACGTGGAGCCGGAGGTATACCGTCAAGGTGAAATCTGCCTAATGTCCTGTTATCAGCTGCCATTTCCCTTTCTCCCTGGAGAACGTGAAT
>DAOUSP010000105.1 GCA_030627155.1 Candidatus Aminicenantota bacterium | reverse complement strand
TATGACAGAAGATTAAGCAACCAAAGTCATGTGTTAATTCGTGGACACAGAGCTCCTCTTCGCGGTCGTGTGTGTATGAACCTGATTATGGTGGATATTACGGATATTCCTGACGTACAATTAGAAGACGAAGTGGTCTTGCTGGGAAGTCAGGGGAATGAGACCATCACTGCGGATTATCTGGCTGGGCTCATCGGCACTATAAATTATGAAGTGACAACCCGCATTTCTTCGTATATTCCCAGGATAATCACTCACATATAGAGAAAAACAGATGAAAGGGTAATAAAAGCTATGCTCAGAAGTGAAGCAGAACGATTAACTCGCGTGATAGTCTGCAGCCCAAATAAAGAATACTTTCTCGTTGAGAATCCTAAAGACCATAATATCGCAGAACAGGCAGATGCTGAACAGGCCAAGAAGCAACATAACACACTCAAGATGACTATTAGAGGGTTTGGGGCAGAAGTTATCGATGTTGGTGAACTTCGATCTCACCCAAACTCGGTATTTACCAGAGATTCTGCTTTATGTACTCCTCAAGGATATATTCGATTAAGAATGGGTTTAGAATCAAGGAGAGGGGAAGAAGAGTGGATGTCTCAAAATTTAAAGGAACTTGGCGAACCTTTTGCAGGAGCAATTCATCTACCGGGCACTGTTGAGGGAGGAGACATTATCCTGGCTGGCTCTGTGGCGTTTGTGGGCTGCTCCAAGAGGACAAATAAAGAAGGTGTGCAGCAAATTTCAGCCATTTTACAAAGGATGGATTATGAAACCAGATCATTTCCCGTTCCTCTGCCGCATTTTCACCTGGGCGGTCTCATGAGTCTCATCGGCCCGAAACAAATTCTCTGCTGCAAAAACGTTTTCCCCTCAGATTTTTTTAAAGGTTTTGAGCGGATTGAATTAGAATGTCCTTTATCTATCAGCAGCAACGTCAGTTGTTTTGGAAATTCTGAATTGATTATTGAGGCATCCAATGAAGCTGCTTTTAAAGTCTTAATGAAAGAGGGATTCAAAATCCACGCTATTAACCTATCTGAGTTTGTGAAAGGCGAAGGAGGCCCCACATGCCTGATTCTTCCCTTAGAGAGAGTGGCCTAACTTAACATTTCACAATTTACTTTTCTTCATTCGCTGTCTTCTCCAGAACTGGAATACTGATATCTATATTATTTACTTCTCCTAATGTTGAAAGGGGCTTGTCGAATGATTCTTTTTTTCCCACAACGAGTATCTGAACTTTATCTGGCCTGAGGTATTTCTTAGCTACACGAAGCACATCTTTCTTGGTAACTTTTTCCACTTCTTTTCTGATTTTTTCCATAAAATCAAGGGGATATCCGTAATAGGCATAAGCCATCATTCTGTTTACGATTTTGGCCCGGCTGTCAAAATTAAACACATATCCATTGAGATATTCGTCTTTTGCCTTCGCCAATTCCTCATCGCTTACTTCTTCGCTTGTTATTCTTTTTAGTTCCTCGAGCATGAGTTCAATAGCATAAACAGTAGATTCAGCCTTTGTTTGAGCCCCACAAGTGAAAATTCCTGGATGCTGGTATTCTGCTCCATAAACGCCCCAAACACTGTAAGCAAGGCCTTCATCTGTACGTATTTTCTTGAACATCCGCTCATAGGAAAGGATGCTGTTCATGACGCTCAATGCAGGGAGATCCGGATCGTTCATCAGCCCACCAATGTGCCCAATCATTATATTGGATTGGTTAACATCAGGTTTATCAATAAAATTCACAGTATATTTATAGTCATATTTGACTTCAGGAATAGGTGGTAGCGCTATTTCTTTGCGTTTCCAAGCACCCAGGGTTTTTTCCAATTTAGCAGCCATTTCTTTGCTACTAAAATCTCCCCACACAGCCATAATAGTGTTATTCGGATGGAAGATGGTCTCATAAAATTTGACAATGTCCTCTCTTGTCACTTCATCGATAGTCGAATATTCTGTAGAACGTGCATATGGACTGTCCTTTCCATAGATTAGTTTTCTAAATTCTCTCCTGGTTATCTGCCCGATATCATCGTTCCTTCTGGAGATGGATGATTTTTCCATGATTTCTGCAAGAGCAATTTTATCTTCCCTGAAAGCCGGGTTCATTAATATGTCTGCAAGCATACCCAGTACTTGATCTAAATCTTCTTTCAGTAGTGATACAATGATATTGCCTGAAGTCTGCCTTATAGAGACCTCAATTCTTGCTGCAATTGATTCTAATTCTTTATCGATATCATCCCCTGTCTTGGACACTGTACCACCTGTACGCAAGACTTTTCCTGTTAGGGCAGCCAATCCAATCTTTTCCTTTGGTTCATAGATAGAGCCTGTTCGAACCAAAGCACGCATATCGATCGTGGGATATTCATGATCTTCCACAAGAAACAGCTGGAGGCCATTGGGAAGTTCCAACTGTTCTACTTTCGGCATTTGGATGGGGTTGAGTGGAGGAAACACAAAAGTGTTTTTGGGGCTTTTTTGGCCGTATGCAAAGACTCCGCACATAATGCCTATACAAATGGCCAGCCCGAAAATACAGACTATTGATTTTTTCCTTGCAGTTATTTTTTTATTTAAAGCATTCATCCTTCACCCTCCTATTTATTATTGCTGGGAACAATCTCGCCAATCGTGCAATTCTTCTTGTTTAAATATCTGATAGCCACCTGCTGAATATCTTCGACTTGCACTGCCTGGATTTTCTCAACCTGGGTAAAGGCAAGGCTCCAGTCCCCAAGAACAACATCAGCATAAGTCAGCATTCCAGCCATCCCTGCATTTGACTTCATGCGATCGAGCATGCGCTTTACTGCCATGTTTTTGTACTTTTTCAGTTCGTTCTCTGTTACAGCTTCTTTTTTTACTTTCTCGATTTCCTCATCTAAAAGAGAAAGGCATTCGTTTGAAGTGTGCCCTTTTGCTGGAACAGCATAGAAAGCGATAAGGTTAGGGTCTTTATCTCCAGGGAATCCATTGAAGGCTCCGCATTCAATGCTGACCTTTTTTTCTTTCACTAAAGATTGATATATCCTCGAAGAACGTCCTTGACCTAAGATATTAGCCAATGCCTCAAGGGCATAGTGGTCAGGATGACGTGCTTCCGGCCTATGAAAACCCAAAATGAGAAATGGTTGAGCCATGGCTTCTACTGTAGCACGCCGCTCTCCCCATTGTTCAGGCTCGACCGTTCTTATAGACCCTGGCTTTTCACCTCCAGGAATCCGGCCAAAATACTGTTCAGCCATCTCGAAGATCTCCGGAGCTTTGACATCACCGACAATAGCTACAGTCAAATTATTTGGCCCATAAAATTTGTTGAAATACTCTTTTACATCCTGCCGCGTTATCGACTGAAGGTCTGACATGTGCCCTACTACTCCATGGTGATATGGATGCGCCTTAAAAGCAACGGCCAAAAAGTCCTCGATAAACCGGCCTAATGGCCGCGATTCCACACCAAGTCTCCGTTCTTCCATGACAACATCCCTTTCCTTATAGAACTCTCGAAACACTGGATTCATGAAACGGTCGGAAGTCATGGACATCCAGAATTCTACTTTGTTGGAAGGAAGGCCGTCGATATACTGGGTTGCATCGTTACTGGTGTAGGCGTTCACAAACCGATCGCCTTCCTTCATCAACATGTCCACAAACTCATCGGTCACAACGTAAGTCTTTGCTTTTTTGCGCAATTCTTCGAATCGAGCGTTCATCTTTTCTAATGCTTGTTTATCAGGAGCGATTTTGGCCTCTTCCCTTTTGATTTTTTCATAGAGAGCGTCCATTTCATCAAGAATTTTCACCTCTTCTTCATAATTAGTCGTTCCAACAATCTTTGATCCTTTAAACGCCATATGCTCTAAAAGATGCGAGATTCCGGTTATCCCATAAGACTCATTGGCACTACCTACATCAGCGTATACATGAAAAGACACAACAGGTGCCTCATGCCGTTCAAGTACAATAAATTTCATGCCATTTTTGAGCACGTGAGTACGGATTTTGCTCTGAATCGCATCGAATGTCTGGGCAGAAGAAAACTGGATTGCAATAAATCCGGAAAGCAAGAGCAAAATAAAAACACAGAAAAATTTTTTACAGAACATATTTTCCCTCCTTTCTTATGAAATTATTAATTGGAAGTCTCCTCTTTTGGCTTAAAAGGCGACTTCTTCTGCCATCAAATAAAACCCTACCCCTTTATCTATTAGCCCTGTCTATTTAATGATTTTAATTCCCAAATCTTTTAACTGCCTTTCTTCAATTTCAGATGGGGACCCGGTGAGTAAACAGAGTGAGCTTGTCGTTTTTGGGAATGGAATTACATCCCGGATGGATTCCTCTCCAGCCAATAGCATCACAATTCTGTCAAATCCTAAAGCAATCCCCCCATGCGGGGGAACACCATAGTTCAGTGCTTCTAAGAAAAAGCCAAATTTATCCCCAATTTCTTTATGTGTCAACCCCAAAATTTTAAATATTTTCTTCTGCAACGAAACATCATGGATTCGCACAGACCCACCACCTATTTCTGTACCATTGAGAACTAAATCATATGCTTTGGCACGGACCCGAAGAGGATGGCTTTCTAAATAACCGAGGTCTTCTTCTTCAGGCGATGTAAACGGATGATGCACAGAAACAAGTCGCCCTTCTTCTGTGCTCCACTCAAACAGTGGAAAATCTGTAATCCACGCAAACCGAAAAGCATTAGACGTCTTAACCCATTCTGGTCGAACCTCTTCCCGAATTCCTCCCAAAATCTTTAACGCTATTTGTTTCTCATCTGCCACCAATAAAACCAGGTCCTCATCACTACAATTCCCCTCTTCCCAAATGATCGGCAACTGATTTTCTGGCAACTTCAGTGAGGATTTGAATCCATCTGGCTTTTTCACCCATATTATCCCTTTCCCTCCAAGATCCCTTGCCTTTTGATTCAGCTTATCAAGCCTGCTCCTTGAGAAATTGCCTCCTTTTTCCACAACAAGGCCTTTCAAAGTTCCACCTGAAGAAAAAGCTTTTTGGATTACTTCAGAATCGAGGCGAGGTCCTAACTTTGAAAAATCCTGAATTTCCATCCCGAACCGCAAATCCGGCTTGTCGGTTCCATATTTTTCCAAACTCTCTTCGTGAGTCAAGATGGGAAAAGGACGCCCGATTTGTGCATCAATAAGAGTAAAAACTGAAGCCATCATGGATTCTATCAAATTGAAGAGGACATTTCTTTCCATGAAACTCAT
>DAOUSP010000035.1 GCA_030627155.1 Candidatus Aminicenantota bacterium | reverse complement strand
TCGGCCGTCCGGCTGAGCCGGATTCCCTCGGGGTTGATTCAGGAAGGCTAAATCTTCAAAGGTCGCTTCAGCCATCCCCAGGTCTTAATCCTTTCATTCTGTCACGGAAAAAAAGATGCTTACGCCTAAAAATATAAATCTTTTGAAATTAAAAAAAATTAGGTAGAATATAAATTAGAAAATAAAATGGCTACATTTGAAGAAGAACTGAAAAAAATTGAACCTGTGGTCCGGAGGTTGTGCAACTTTGCACTTCTTGGGAAAAAAATAGAAGTTCAGGGCCAAGAAAATTTTGTTAAAAAAGGCCCGAATATCATTGTTGGCAATCACATTGGAAGTTATAAGGATATTGCCATTTTATTGAAAATCGTTCCTCGTCCAATATTTTTTATAGCCAACAGGATGGTTTTCAATAGAGAAAACTTTAATTTTCTTATAAGAGATCACCTGAAATGCCACTTGAAGGACTTTGGCCTCTTTTTAGATTTAGTACTTAAACCAATCAAATCGCTTTTTGTCAATTTTATTTCAAGCAATATCGGAAAGGTTGGAACAATACCTGTCGATTTGACCTCGGGTAAAGGAATTGTCATTGAGAAATGCCAGGAACACCTAAAACAAGGAAGGGCTATTATTGCTTTACAGGGGCACGGGCAAATCATTGAAAGCTACAAAAATCCTTTCATGAGTCCATTTCGCAAAGGTGCCTCACTCATTTCTTACAATTTATATACTCAGGAAGATAACCTTGTCCCTGTTACTCCTGTGGCCGTACTGGGAACACAGCGCCCTTTTTTAGTCCCAGGAAGAATTATGGTCAAGATTGGAGAGCCGCTTTATATCACAGATTATTTTGCTGGTGGCTTCTACGAGACAGTGAGCCGCTTCGCCCAGGCGATGGAAGAACGAGTAAATGCCCTAATATTGGAAATCATAAGGGCTATGAAGACTTAATGCTTGCTAAGAAATAGTGATTGTTCTGGCAAAAAAACTGGGATACGATCCTTAATTCTTCGAATTATGGTCGTGTGACGTCTTTTAATAAATAAGGGAATTGAACAAAAATTTAAAACTTCCGTGTGCTTGTGCACGATGAATGACTTTGAAGCCGAGTAAATCTATTTTACCTTTCCCAATGTCCAACTCTACTGCAGCTGCTTGGCCTTGTAATTTATTTCCATTAATGAGAAGGCCGCTGAGAAGTGGATTGTATGGAGGATAGCTAGCAACGATTTCTCCTCCCTCAGCAGAGAAGACAGGGCTGAAATATGAAAAAATAACACCCGTATCTTCCATCCCATACCCTAAAGGTTGAGAGTTGTTGATTTGAACTTTCAGCAGAGAGCCAGGACAATAGATTTTTTCGTTTTCATCTGAAGTTTTTGTAGAGGCATCGAACCGTCTTCTTCGAAAACTAGTATCCACGATGTTTTTTACAGGAAGGCCGAGGTGTTTTATTGTAAAATCTGCTGAACTGCCAATTGAAACAAGCTTACCTCCTTGCCTGACATAGTGTTCTAAAGAATTTATCCCTTCTTTTCCAATTCCTCCTGTATATTGAGGAGGAACGTCTCCTTCTTTTCTTCCCTCAAGTAAAATGGAGTTTGACATGCTTGGTAAAATTATATGAGTATATGATTGATTTAAGTTCCCTGCTTTGATTTCTTCATTATGAAGAATCTTGAAAGGAAATTCGAATTGTTCTAAAGTCCATCTTAACCATCCCTCATCCATGTTAGGGACCCAAGATTGATAAATACCTATCTTGGGGCATGATATAGGCACAAGAGGAACATTTGGCTTTTTTTCTATTGCAAAGATTTTAAGCCCCAAGTCCTTCGCAAGAAATAGAAGTTCGGACTTATTAATGTTTTCTAAAGAGATGAATATAGCACCAGGTTGAAACGAGTGCCCGTCAACACGGAATGATTTGGCTGTATAATCAAGCCGAACTCCCTTTTTCTGCAACCGGTTGATAAGGATAGAACCATTATTGGCCGTGTTGTCAAACAGGAAAAAATTTCCCCCTTTTCCTAAAATCATTGACTCTGGAATCTGAATTTTTTTCAATAATTTTAGTTCTGCCTTAAAGGGGCGGATGGTTTCAACCACTTTTATTCCCATCTGCAAGGGGAGTGTCCAACTTGCTTCATCGTAAGGAAGAGCTTGAATTCCTTGGGGGCCACTATGGGCTGGGTAAGATTTTATTTCCAATAAATCTTTGATTGACGACCTGTAAGGTTGATCCATAGGAATAATAAATGTATGGGCTTGGTATTTGACTTCATCAGCTGTAAAAGGTTTTTGGGCTTGATATATTTCTACTCCTCCTTGTTGGAGAATTTGAAGAAGTTTGTATGCTGTTGGGAGATCTCTTTGTGATTGAGGAACAATATATGCAAAGGGAGGCTCTGTTTTCCCTTTTTCGATTTGGCGTTGGGCAAAAAGATGATAATTAGACAAATATTTTTCTTTCTCTTTGGCAATCGTTTCCAGGAATGATAAGGCAATGATTTCTTCATATTCGACAATATCACGCAGACGCCACCAGCCTCCTGGCCAAGGTTCAAGATAACCCGATAGAATACTTTGTTCTTGAATGCCTTGTGGTCCGAGTATCCTAATTTGGTCTCTTTTCAGGAAAATGGGTGAGGCCAAATTGGCGCTTGCAGCTTCAGAGAGAATACCTATCATGTTATGGCGGAGAGGGGCTGCTCTGTTTGCTGCGCAATACCAAGTGTCAAACATGGAGTTTGTAGCGACTCCAGTTTTCCCAGCTTTGGTTAAGCGGCTTAAGGCAATGCTCGTCAATACATTCATCTCACGAAGCAGCAAAGGATCTATATTTGGATTGACAGGGTCTGCGTAGGGAGGGATAAAGAGTCGTGGTCCAGTGGAGCCCATTTGATGAATATCATATACGAGGAGCGGAAACCACTCGTGATAAAGAACGTTAGAGAGGATTTTCGATTCCTTCTGTGTAAACATAAACCAGTCCCTGTTATTGTCATGGCCAGTATAATAATGATAAAGCCAAGGCATCCGAGATGCTTCATAGGGAGTGCCTAAATTTTTTGCATACCAATCCGTTACAAGGTCGATGCCATCTGGATTTACAGAAGGGACGAGCAAAAGGACAACTTCTTCCAGAATTTTCTGCATTTCGGGTGTGTGTTCAGTTGCTAATTTATAGGCGAGCTCCATAGACATTTGGGATGCTGCTATTTCAGTAGAATGGATGGAGCATGAGATGAATACAATGGCTTTTCCTTTTTTCAAAAGGATTTCTTTTTCTCCTTCCTTTAATGTGCGTGGGTCATGGAGTTTAACGTGGATTTTTCTGAGCTCTTCGAGTCTTTCCATATTGGAGGGCGAAGTTATGACAGCCATTATAAACCTCCGCCCCAATGTGGATTTTCCTAATTCAATCACTTTGACTGAATCTGAAGATGAATTTAATAAATCAAAATAAGATAAAATTTGTGCCCAGTTTGCAAGCTTAAAATCTTGCCCTATTGTGAATCCAAAAACTTTCTCAGGGGAAGGGATTGTTTTTTCAAAAGCTTGGATATTGAATGTAACAATTAGGGCGAGCAGAAAAAAAATAGCAATCTTTTTAATTTTCATATTGCCTCCACTTACGATTAGAGTAAAAAAAATGGTTTATTTTTCAATACTGTACCTGGAGAGGATGTCTGAATTGATTTTAAGAAAGAGATCATATTTTATTTTTACTCCCTTGTCTTCGCGTAGTTTAAGAAGACAAGAATGTAGAAATTTATTCTTTTTGGCTTCGAGCGCCTTTTCTCTTTCTTCGTCCTTTACTTTTTCAAACTCTTCTTTCGAGACTTCTTTCCGGGAAAGCGGGCGAACCAGAACAAATCCGCCATCAAATTCAATTGGATCGCTTGGTTCATTTAGTTGGAGAGAAAAAACGAGTCGGTCGACCTCGTCGTTTTCGCCGATGATGCTGAGATATTGGCCTCTTTTGTGTTCCTCTGCGGTTTTATATTCGAGCCCATAGGCCTTCGCCAGTTGTTCGAGGTTTTTCTTAGGAAGCTCTGCCTTGATTCCTTGTATCCTTTCTCTTGCGGCGTTTTGTTTTTCTGTAATCAAAAGCTCTTCTTTGATGTCTTCCTTTACTTCTTCAAATAGTGCGGGCCTGGGAGGTTCTATTTTTTCCAATTGTGTTAATCCCACTCCTTTGTATGTGTAAATTAGAGAGGATGTTTTTTTGTCATCAAGCTTAAAGAGTTCCATACTGATTGCACCTGAAGGATCTATATCTGGAATAGATTCCCCATCAGTGAGAAGCCCGGTTTTTTCTGCCTTGTAACCAAGTTTTTGCGCAGCAGCATCTAAACTTTTTACTTTTTTGGCGTTTTTTTCCAATTGACGGACTTTTTTCTCTGCTAATTCTCTCGCTATCTGTTCTTGAAGAATGCTTGATATATTTCCTCTCACTTGCTCAAGAGGTTTTAGAAAAGACTCCTCTTTTTCGGTAACCATTAAAATGGAGGCACCCTCATCGAGTTCAATTACTCTTGAGACTTCATTCTTCTGTAATTTTCTTATTTCTTCTTGTTCAACAGGAGATAATCTTTGCCATTCAAAGAAGCCCCAGTCGCCATTATTTTCCGCTTTTTCATCCTTAGAGTATTTTCTGGCAAGGTCTCCGAAATTGGCGCCTTTTTGGATTTGACCCAAAATATTTTGGGCTTCTGCGAGGACAATTTCTTTCTCATTTCCTTCGAAAGTCAGAAAAATACGGTTAACACGGACTTTTTCAGGTTCTCTAAACTGAGCTTGATTTTTTTTATAATAATCCTCGATATCTGAGTCGCTCAATTGGATTTCATCTTTTAAGTTCTCTGTATTGAAAAAGACGAAGAGGCCTTCTCTTTTTTCAGGTATTTTGTATTTTCCTTTGTTTTTTTCGTAGAAATCTTGGAGTTCGCTCAGTTTGGGCTCCCAATCAAGTTCTAAAGAATCGGTTTCAATGACTACAAACTCAAGCTTAGCGCTTTCATTTGTGTTTTTATAATTATCCCATATTTCTTTCTCTGTAACAGCGATTCCAGAAGTAAGGGACTTGATGGTTTTCTCGATTATGATTTCTTTTTTAAGGCTTTCTTCAAACTCGGATAATGGAATTCGATTCCAATCTAATATCTTCTTGTAATTTTCGAAGCCAATGAACTTTCCGTCCTGTTGGAATACAGGGTAGCTTATGATTTTCTGCCTGATTTCTTCATCGGAAGCCTTGATGCCCATTTCTTCGGCTGATTGAATAAGTAGAGTTTGCTGTATTATTTGTTCGAGAACTTGTTGAGGTATATTCAGTTGCTGGATAAAATTAGAATCCAGGTCTTTGAATTCTCTTTTGAGTAATTCGAGCCTTTGCTTTAGGTTCTGGAAATAGAAATCGGCTGAGATTTTTTCTTTTCCTACGGTGACGAGTGTATTTGCAGCCCGCGATTCTCCTAATCGGCCTGCACCACCCCATACAGCAAAAATTGCAATAATGAATGCTGCAATAACGATCCATAAGGTTGGAGCTAAAGCTTTTAAATTTTTTCTCATTGCTTTTAACATGTTCTCACCTCAATTGTGTTTTCCATCTCTGTTATTACTGTTCCAACAGAGAACTCTTTTTCAATCCTGATTAGTATTGAGCCATTGTTTTTTAGGCTTTCAATCCCAATGGCTCTTTGCATGAGATTAAGTGACTCCTTGAAGGAATATCTCTTACTTGATTTTTTTAAAAAGCGACATAAGCCGGTCATATGTTGTATTTAAATCCTCGATCATGACCTTTGTATTGCTAAAAAGTGGCATAAAGTTGGAATCTCCTGTCCAGCGGGGTACAACATGAATGTGGAAATGGTCTACTACACCAGCACCTGCACTCTGGCCGATGTTCATACCAATATTGAATCCATGTGGATTATAGTGCTTTTTTAGGATTTTTAAGGTTAGTTTAAGAAGGTCGCTTAATTCATCTGTAGACTCTTTTTTTGCATCTTCGAACATAGAGATGTGTTCATAAGGAGCTATCATCAGGTGGCCTGGGTTGTAAGGATATCTATTCAAAACGATGAAATTATAAATGCCTCTGTAAAGAATATAGGCCTTTTTGTCTTTTTTAAGATTATGGGCCCGGCAAAAAATACACTCATCCATTTTGAAAGCTGTTTTAACGTATTCTTCTCTCCATGGAGCAGATATGTATTTCATTATTTATTAATCAGATTTTTTAAAAGTTTGCTTGGTTTAAAATAAAGCACTTTCTTTGGAGGGACTTTAACAGGTTTTCCTGTGCGTGGATTTCTTCCTGAACGTGCACCTCTTTCCCTGAAACGAAAGCTTCCAAATCCCCTTAGTTCAATCTCTTCTCCGTTTATAATGGCCTCTTTAATTGTCTGGAAGAAAAGATTGACTCCAGTTTCTGCCTCTTGTTTAGAAATATTCATTTCTTTTGAAATTTTGTTGATAAGGTCAGCTTTTATCACTTTTTGCCTCCTTTTTTCTTTGAATTTTTTGGGGACTTGAAATTCTTTAGCTGATCTTTCATTATATCGCCAAGAGTAAGTTTATCATCCTGGGATTGTGTGTATTTTTGATATTCTAATTTTTGCATTTCAATCTGAGCCTGCTTGAAACTCAGTGAAATTTTCTTGTCTTTCTGATTCAATTTAATGATTTTTGCCAATTTTTCTTCTCCTACGGAGAAAAACTCTGCAGGGTTTTCAATTTTTTTCTCATCGAGTTCTGAAAGAAAAACCACTCCCTCGATTCCAGGAGTGATTTCAACGAAAATACCGAAGTCAGCCAGGCGTACAATCTTGACTTTGACAAGATCACCAATACGCTGTCTCTTAAAGAAGTCTTCCCAAATGTCACCCTCTAACTGTTTGATGCCAAGAGATAATTTTTGCTTTTCTACATCGATGCTTAATATGACTACTTCTGCTTCATCCCCGACTTTCAATTTATCTGATGGGTGTTTTATTTTTTTCCAGCTGATATCTGAAATATGAATAAGCCCTTCTATTCCTTCCTCTACTTCCAGGAAAGCGCCAAAATCTGTTATGTTTGTTATCTTTCCTTTGACTCGTGAACCTGGGCTGTATTTTTGCCTAAGAAGTTCCAAGGGATGGGTTGTTACTTGTTTGAGCCCAAGAGAAATTCTTTTACTTGCGGGATTGATATTTAAAATTGTCACCAAAACTTCTTCTCCAACAGATACAACTTTTTTCGGGTGAATTAGCTTGCGGGACCACGTGAGATCAGAAATGTGAACAAGTCCTTCAACCCCTTTTTCTAATTCAATAAAAGCTCCAAAATCGGCAAGGCTCACCACCTTGCCTTTTACTTTTTGCCCCACTTGGTATTTTTCTTCGATATTTTTCCACGGGTCTGGGAGAAGTTGTTTATACCCCAAAGAGATTCGTTCATCTTTTTCATTAAAATCAAGAACAACGGCCTCGACATCCTGGCCTATTTGAAAAACTTCAGAAGGATGGTTTATTTTTCCCCAGGACATATCAGAAATATGCAGAAGGCCTTCGATTCCTCCTAAATTAATAAAAGCCCCGAAATTAGTAATTGATTTAACAACGCCTTTCACTTTTTGCCCGCGTGTAAGCTTGTCAAACACTCTTCTTTTTCGTTTTTCCCGTTCATCTTGCAGAAAGAGCTTTCGAGAAAGAACCGCATTTTCACTTTTTCTGTCGAATTTTATAACTTTAAATTTATATTTATTCCCTATAAGCTGTTCCGGCTCTTTCACTGATTTTACATCTGCGTGTGAATCTGGAAGAAAAGCATTGATTCCCGCATTCACAGTAAAGCCATTTTTTATTTTCTCTGTGATTTTTCCAATGACCCAACTGTTGTGATAATAGGCTTTCTCCAGGTTGTCCAATGCGTTGAGCGTGACAGCTTTCTTTTTTGAGAGAATGAGATAACCTTCTTTTGGATTGATTTTTTCTAAAACCGCCTCAATGTCATCTCCAGGATTGATGTTTTCCGGCTCCAGGGAATCATTAAAATCTTCGATGGGAATAATTCCTTCGGATTTAAACCCAACATCGACGAGAACATGAATTGGCGTAATCTTAATGACCTTGCCTTTAATAATTTTCCCAGGGGTTAATTCTTTGGCACTGAATTGATATTTATTGATGAGATTTTCGTAATCTTCGAATGAGATGTTTTCTTCGTTGTTGGATTTTTTAGTTAACTCTGACATTGAATTCATTTCTCCCTTTGACTTTATGCATGAAGCGAGTTTTGATAATGTGAACTGCTTCTTGAATGGCCTCTGGTGGGGTGGATGCTCCCCCTGATAAGCCTATTTTTTGTGCTCCTTCTAACATTTCAGAAGTTATTTGTTCAGAACTTTCAATGAAATATGTTCTCGGAAGAATCCTTTTGGAAATTTCATAAAGTTTGTTGGTATTTGAACTATTCTTCCCTCCGATTATTATAAGTGAATCAACACGAGAAGCCAATTTAGAGGTGGATTTTTGCCGTGTTTGAGTCGATTGACAAATTGTGTTGAAAACTTTTAATTCCTTGGTCCTCTCCAGTAGAGCCAGGACAGCTTTTTCAAAGAGGAATAAATCCTGAGTAGACTGGGCAAGAACTGCTCTCTTTTTTTTCTTGGGCAAATTTTTCGCTTGAAGTTCGTTTTCGATAATAATGGCTTTTCTCTGGCTGTATCCAATAAGGCCTTTTATTTCAGGATGATCTTTATTCCCTACAATGATGATTTCGTTCTTGGATTTGGTCAAGGATTCTACTAATCTCTGAATTTTTTTTACAATGGGGCATGTAGCATCGACAACGCCCATTTTTTTTTGAGTCAACTGATTGTAGATTTCAGGGGAAATACCATGACTCCGTATGATAATGGTTCCTTCCATCAGTTTTTCTAATTTCTCAACAGAGGAAATATCATTGCGTTTTAAATCATCAATAATCTGTGGATTATGAACCAAGTCTCCTAAAGTATAAACCTTGCCACTTTTTGTATTTCTGGTTTCCGTGGCAATCTTCAAGGCGCGTTTGACTCCGTAGCACAGTCCAGAATTTTTGGCGATAATTATTTCCATTTTTTAAAAAGATGATTGATTATACTATATTACTCGAAGGCAGTTTGTCAATCTTAAATATAGGTAAAATCTGAACTTAGCTTATTTTGGGGGCTTAAGATAAATTCCTGTTCCATGTTCAATGATTTCACGGGCAGATGGAAAGTTTGTGATGTCTATTCCTTTTCCAAGCTCAACTTCCTGGAGGTTTGAAAGGAATGCTTTTACAGCTGCTACATGACGCCCAACTCTTACTTTTAACGGGATTCCTTTTTCATCAAAAGGGACAAACAGGCGTCCTATCCGTGAGGCCTTAACATAATTTTTATCCTTTCCATCGATGATAAGAGCAGTAGAAGGTTTTCCTTTTAGTCTTCCATGGGAAGCATTTGCGCTTTCAAGCAGTATCGCCTTAACCTGGGTGGCATCGCCCCATTCGCGGTGGCTTAAACCCCGTAGGTTTTTTGGGGAAGCTTCTAAGCGGAATTCAACCCCTTCCATTTGAAGCTCCATGTAGGCAAGTACGGCTAATTCTGCGCTGTTTTCATGGAAAACTATGGCATTGATAACAGGATATTCAGGG
>DAOUSP010000190.1 GCA_030627155.1 Candidatus Aminicenantota bacterium | reverse complement strand
TTGAAATATTCTTGTGACATTTTTTCCCTTAATTTGTTTAAAAATTAATCATGAATCCTATTTTAATAGAAATCCCGCTGAAATCAACAACTTCTCCTCCGATGAAATTCCAGTTGTTTGTGTTTGTGGCTTCATTTGACACGAAACAATTCTGGGATAGATTCTTTCCATGCTTTATAAGCATCGTCTACAGAAATACAAACGAGCTCTTTCTTATTGTGCCAGATAGAAATATTTTTTCCTCCAGTCTTTCCTATCAATGCAGCAGGAATATTTCTTTTTTTAGCGAGCGCAAAGAAGTTATTGAGAAGATTATTTTTTAACGTGACTACGATTCTTGATTGAGATTCACCAAAAAGCAGGGCATCTGGCCTTATATTATCAAATAGTTCAAGAGTGCAGCCGATTTTCTCTTCGCTTAGAAAAGAACATTCTGCGATACAGACACCAAGGCCTCCTTCTGAAATGTCGTGAGCAGAAAGAAACATCCCTTTATCGATAGCTTCCAGGCAAAACTTATGCAGACGTTTTTCTTCAGCTAAGTTTATGTTTGGTGAAGGCCCTATTTCTAAGTTAAATAAGCTTTTAAGATATTCAGAGCCGCCTAATCCTTCTTTATTTTGTCCGAGAAGCACAATAGAGTTGGCTTCTTCCTTGAATCCTGGGCTTACGGCTTTAGAACAGTCATCCAGGATTCCAACGACTCCTATGACAGGAGTCGGGTAAATAGGAGTACCGTCGGTTTCGTTGTAGAAACTTACATTTCCCCCTGTAATTGGGATTTGAAATGTGCAGCATGCTTGACCAATTCCTTCGACACTTTCCTTAAATTGCCACATGACCTCTGGTTTTTCAGGATTGCCAAAATTCAAGCAGTTTGTAACTCCTATAGGATAGGCACCAACACATGCGAGGTTTCTGCAGGCTTCAGCAACGGCAATCTTTCCACCCTCTCTCGGGTTAAGATAAGAATAAAGAGAATTACCATCAAGTGTAATGGCTATGACCTTCTTATTATTTTTTATCCTTAAGACAGATGCATCACCTCCTGGAAGAGACATTGTGTTGATTTGAACCATGTGGTCATATTGGCTGTAAACCCATTCTTCGTTCGCAATTGAGGGAGAAGAGAGGAGACGGATAAAGTTGTCATTAAAGTCACTTGGAAGAGGTGGAAGTTCTGCAAGTGTTGGAGTTTTGATGTGCTCAGGGACCTGAGTACGCCTGTGATATACTGGGCAAAGATTTACGATGGCGTTTACAGGTAAATCGACGACGACTTTCCCTCCTGCCTTGACTTTTAGATTTTCCCCTTTAGTGACTTTTCCTATGACAACAGCATCTAAATCCCATTTCTTGAAGATCTCCTGGACTTCTTTAACATTTCCCTTTTTTGATACCAAAAGCATTCTTTCTTGAGATTCGGAAAGCATGATTTCATAAGGTGTCATGCCTTGCTCCCGTTGGGGAACAAGGTCGAGGTCAATTTCGATTCCTGCCCCTGATTTGGAGGCCATCTCTGAAGTTGAACACGTAAGGCCTGCAGCCCCCATGTCTTGAATCCCCACAATTAGTCGCTTATCCATGATTTCCAGGCATGCTTCAAGAAGGAGCTTTTCTTTAAAAGGATCACCAACTTGGACGTTTGGCCTTTTTCTCTCTAAATCATCACCAAATTCTGCTGAGGCCATGGTGGCGCCGTGGATACCATCCCGTCCTGTTTTGGAACCCACGTAAAGAACAGGATTGCCGATTCCCTCGGCCTTGGCATAAAAAATCTTATCTTTTTTTACAATTCCCAAGCAAAAAACGTTGACAATCGGGTTTAAAGAATAACAGTCATTAAAATAGATTTCGCCGCCAACTGTAGGGACTCCTATAGAGTTTCCGTATCCAGAAATTCCTGATACAACTCCATCCATGATTACTTTATTTTTTGGGTCGAATAGGGGCCCAAAACCGAGAGAATCCATGACAGCGATGGGTCGTGCACCCATAGTGAAAATATCTCTGAGAATGCCTCCGACACCAGTTGCAGCTCCCTGGTAAGGCTCTATAAATGAAGGGTGGTTATGAGATTCGATTTTGAATACAACTGCCAGTCCATCGCCAATATCTATTATGCCAGCATTTTCTCCTGGACCTTGAATCACGTTTTTTCCCGTTACAGGGAATTTTTTTAAATGAATTTTCGAACTTTTGTAACTGCAGTGTTCAGACCACATTGTGGAAAAAATGCCAAGCTCAGTAAGATTGGGTTCTTTTCCGATGAGCTCAACAATTTTTTCGTATTCTTTTAATGTCAGATTGTGGTCTTCCAGTAATTTTCTATCAATCATGGCTGTTCCGAAATAAGTGCTCTATTTACTCCTCACTCCTCACTATCTTATCATAAATAATTTATTATCGATTCAAAGATGATGCGACCATCTGTGCTTCCAAGAATCGATTCTGAAGCGCGTTCCGGATGGGGCATCATACCTAGTACATTTCCTTCCTTATTAATAAGGCCTGCAATATTTTCCAGAGAACCATTCACATTAGCTCGCTCAGTCACCATGCCATTTGCATCTGAATATTGAAAGATAATCTGGTTATTTTTTTTCAATTCAGTGATTGTTTCTGGCGGAGCATAATAATTTCCATCAAAGTGAGCAATAGGAATCTTCAGAACTTGCCTTTTTTTTCCTTTATATGTGAAACAGGTTTTATTATTGACGATATTAATATAAACGAATTGACAGAGAAACTTTAGATTCTTGTTCCTCAGCATAGCTCCTGGAAGAAGTCCTATTTCTAAAAGTACCTGAAATCCATTGCAGATTCCAAGAACGAGGCCTCCTTTTAGGGCAAATTCTTTCACTTCCTGCATAATAGGCGAAAATTTAGCGATTGCGCCTGAGCGCAGATAATCTCCATATGAAAATCCTCCAGGGAGTATCACGCAGTCCACATTTTTTAAATCATGCTCTTTATGCCATATAAAAACAGTGTCTTGCATGAATATATGTTTTAAAACATAGAAGGTATCATAGTCACAATTTGATCCAGGAAATGCAATGACTCCAAATTTCATTTGACTGCCTTCTTTCTCAATCTCTTTTTATTCTTACTCTTAATAGTTTCATCCTTTTCTTTATTCTGGAAGATGAATGCTTAAATATGTTTTATTGGAGAATTTCCCATGTAAATTTTTCAATGATCG
>DAOUSP010000161.1 GCA_030627155.1 Candidatus Aminicenantota bacterium | reverse complement strand
GTGATAATTTCTACAGCCAGCCCGAGATTATTCTTCACTGTCTTTAAAATACATTCTTCAAGGGAAAGAGAAAGCGCATTTTCTTCCTTCTGTGCAAGGAGAGGGAGAGAAATAAAAAAGATAAATGCGATCAAACCTCCTTGGATTTTTCTGAGCATCTTTTGCCTCCATATAGAAATTTTTGGACATTCCTAACTTAGGTTATTCATGAATAGTCCTGGCTGAACACTAGGAGTTTCTTTTTTGGGGAGAAAGCAAATCCCAGAAAGGCAGACCTCTCAACTTGATTTCTTCTCTCCATAGATGTTTAGACGAAGGAATCTATGTTTTCTTCCATTCAGTATTACTCCCACCATTTCTTCCTGATCTTAGAAATTTAATTCTGAACCCACAAAAAAATACACTTTGAGGCGTTGGATGCAAAAAAATTAAATGAGTTGCAAAGAATTCTTAGTGCCTTCTTCTCGTCACTTTTTCCATGGTGATTCAACAAAGAACATAAAAGCACTTGCCTGCCCGGAGGAGCCCCTCGAAGTAATGGAAAAGTACTCTATAGAAAACAGTGCATTCTTGATGTCTCTGCTGGTAAATCCCTGCCATAGCAGCAGAACTGATTTTAAAATATAACTTTAGCTACTCGCGAATTTTAAACTTTTTTTCTAATTTGTTTAATTTATCCACAATTCCGCCATATTCCAGCTCATTGTAAGGAAGCATCGCAGCTCCTGAGAACCCTTGCCGTCTGATTTCTGTGGCTTTTTCAGATATTTTCGCTCTTACATAATCCCAGAAAGGATGGTCAAACACATCCGCAGGCTCAGTGAGTTTTCCTTCTTTGATACTGAAGGCAGCTCCAGTGACTATTGGGGGGCCATCAAAGTAGGATATTGTTGCCTTTAATTTGCAAGGCATAAGAGGACCAGTATGGCTTCCTCTCATGAAACCGGCAACAAGATGGCCGATCTGGAACGGTGCCAGAATTTCTCCTGTTGCGGGAAATTCTCCTTGAACTCGAACCAATGCAATCGGATCATCTTTCCCAGTATATTTTCCAGCGATGTTATGAAGGCGAGTTGTGGATATAGCTAATGACTGGTTTCCTGTTGAACGTGAATAAATACTTTCAATGACATAGCGCTCGTTGTCTCTAAGCAATGCAGCGATATCGTATAATTCTTCAGGAGAATGGAGGTCGATTATTTTGTCCTTTTCTACATAGTTAACATCGATTATGCGGAATGTGAAGCCCTCGCTCATTTTCGGGCTTAACATGAGTCCAGCACAATACATAGGGTCAGCAAATGCAAGGTAAAATGGTAAATTATATGCGCCTGGGTCAGTCTTGTCTGCTGCAAAGAAAACAAAAGGTTCATTTGGCCGTTCTTCAAATTCTATCTCAGCCACTGCAGGCCCCATTCCTTTTATGTTGCCGCTGAAGGCATCTTTTAAAAGGTCCTGACCTGCCCCATATAATCCTTGTTTTTTGGCAACTTCAGTCCCTGCGAGAAAGGCATCCCATGCCAACTTATGTATTTTTTCGTTACTAACACCCTTTTCATGGGTGCATAAAATGGCAATATCATCCCCGGTATGGCTTATATAAGAATCAATGATTAATTGAGCGCCATTTTTCTGGATAAAGTTTTCCACTTCATTTATTAGGGCTTTACTCGGAGTGATGTGTCCGCCAATACTCCCAATATCGGCTTTAAGACCACTAATAGTTATTTTCATAAGTACTTCTCCTTTTTATTATTTTATTATTACATTTATTGATACTGACTTCCACATTCTAATTTCTTTGTGCTCGAAATGTCAATCATGTTCAGAAATAATTTAGGCAGAGTGCGCAAAAAGTTTTCCCCTTGTCAATTTCGAGTACATCTGACCTAAATAAGTAACAAAAAAAAATAAAAATGCGCGATTTACTCTCTGTTTTACTTGGCACGAAGATTGCTGTAGAATATATATGGAAAAGGAAAAAACTATGAAAAAGATAATATTTTTTCTGTGTGTAATTTTTTTAGTCTCAAGTTGTACCGTTATCGACAGCCAATATACAGAAAAGAGAGTGCGCGTAGAACCTGTTCCATATTATGACCATTATTATCCTTCCTACATGCATTATGGCTATGGGCCGTATTTTTGGACAGGATTCAGTTGGATGAATTACTTTTGGCTTTATGATTATTATTTCTATTATCCCTATTATTACGGAGGCTATCCCTATTATTATAGAGGATACGGATATTATTACCCGACTTATGTAAGATACGGTAAGACAGTGATAAAAAAGAGGGAATTGCAGAAGAGACCGTCAGGAAGCACCCAAAGAGGTGCTATCAGAAGAATTTCGACTTCAACAACAAAAACAAGCGGAACAAACATAAGGACTTCTTCTTCATCCAGGGGATCCAGTAGTAAGGTTAGAAAGAAGGATTAATTAATTTTATGCTTTGCCACAAAGTGCGGGCTTGTTGCAGGTTTTGGTCTATCTACAAAAGGAGTCCAGTTACAGAGACAAGCGGGAAAAAATAATAAGGCATTTCAAGGCATTGGCGGTATCTTTGAACTTTATTCTTAAAATCATTTTGAAATTCTGTCCGAAGCGGTGCAATTGGCTTGAACCTCCAGGCAAGAGGATTGATATATTTGCCTCTGAGTTTAATTCTGTAATCCAGGTGAGGCCCGGTCGATTCACCCGATGATCCGACATAGCCGACAATCTGGCCTCCCTTAACTTTAGCCCCTTTTTTTATTCCTGTGGCATAGCTTTTAAGGTGGAGGTACATGGTTTCATAGGCGTTCTTGTGACGGATTTTGACCATTCTTCCGGAAGCACCGTTCCAGCCAACAAAGGTGACTGTTCCATCTGCCGTAGCTTGGACAGGAGTTCCAACTCTGGCCGCATAATCTACGCCAAAGTGCGGCCTGAATACTTTCCGGATAGGATGAAGCCTGTTGTAGCTGAAACGGGAAGTGATTCGGGCATAAGGAATCGGGGATTTCAGGAATTCTTTACGCAAAGATTCACCTTCAGCAGTAAAAAAATCTGACTCTCCTGTATCAATGTAAGTGTAACGAAATGCCTTAAATTTCTGTCCCTGATTTGTAAACTCAGCAGCAAGGATGTTTCTGTAATCAACAAATTTTCCATAGAGATATTTTTTTTCAAAAATAATTTTAAATGTATCTCCCTTGCGGAGGTCTGAGTAGAAATCAATATCCCATGCGAAGATTTCTGCCAGAGATAAAGCAAGAGAATCAGTCTCGTTTTTTTCGGCCACAACAGAGATGAGATTGCCTTTAATCTCTCCCCAAATCATTTTAACTTGAATCTCATAAGGAAATGGCTTGATTTCTGCCTTGTATGAATCTTCTTCTTTTTTTATAGCGAGGTATTTATCATTGTCGATTTCATATTCCATTGAAATGAATTGCCCTTCTTGGGAGGAATAGATTCTTATTTCATGTTTTGTTCTAATCTTAGCAAGGTCATAGACGGGCTTGACCTCTTCCCGAAGCTTGTGAATTTCTGCTGGAGAGAACGCATAGAGAAAAAGAATATCTGAGATCGTCTTTCCCTGTTGTATCACGATTTTCGTTTCTTTAAGTGGAGGGAGAGAGGGCTCTGTCGGAACAGATGTAGGCGGGTCCGCCTTTTTGACATCTGCCTTTTCTTTAGGCAGAAAGCTCAAAACAATAAAGAGGCAAAGAGAAAGGATAATAAACAGCAGGAGAAAAAACTTCTGATGATTGCCTTCTCCCTTTTTTTTGATTTTTATATGAACCCGCATGATTTTGAAAAGTTCTCCTTTTATCTATTAGCCCAAATGAAGCCCGACAAAAAGGCCAAGCAGCTAATATCTGCCATTATATCCGGATTGAT
>DAOUSP010000183.1 GCA_030627155.1 Candidatus Aminicenantota bacterium | reverse complement strand
TTTCACGATAGCATTGAAAATTAAAAGACCAGGATCCCGCCTGTCCGAAAAGTTGGCGTTCAGAGTGAGGCATTTTTGTTCGTCGATAACCAGCCGCTGATAAAGTGGAGATGACCTTGAAAATGCAATTTCAGCCAAAAGATCCAGCGCTGCCTTGTCGATTTGTTCATCAGAATAAGAAGGACCATGAAAGCCAATAGCAACTCTTGAGAGTGTTCTTGACGGCCAATCGTAGTGAGCCCTTTTTGCCTTTGTTTGAGTGAGCTCTTTAGGTGTAACCAGAGTATAATTGGATCTTTCCCAAGGACTGTAGTATTTATGGACATATTCCATCAATTTGTCGTGGTCAAAGTCTCCTGCAACAAGAAGAATGCTGTTGTCAGGAGCGTAGAATCGCTTTTTGTAAAGCTGGCTGTATTCGAATTGATTCGGCATGTCAAGGATGTCTTCGAGATATCCCAGGGTTGTGTGCTTGTACGAATGTTTTTCAAAAGCCGTGTTTCTCAGGAGTTCATAAAGCCTTCTGCCCGGGTTTGAAACACTTGCATAATATTCCCCTTCGATAACAGAAGCTTCGGTTTTTAACATCTCTTCGTCAAAGTAAAGATTGATGAACCTATCGGCTTCGGTTTTGACCACAGTTTCCAGATTTTCCTCTCCTGCAAAAACAACAAAATAGCAGGTATAATCGTCTGTAGTATACCCGTTAGTTCCTGCTCCGAGCTTAGTCAAGAAGTCATCGTATGCTTCGCGGGGGATGTTTTTAGTCCCTTTAAACATCATGTGCTCGAAAAAATGTGCAAAACCAGATTTGCCGGGTTCGACTTCGTTTCGGGAACCAGACCGAACAATCGTGTAGTAAGAGATGATATGCGGATTATTGAGTGGAATGGAAACGACTTTCAGCCCATTTTCTAGCTCTTCAATCTTGCAATCATAAGGAAAGAGCTTGGAACTGTGAAGCATCAATGGGAAGCAAAGAAGAAAGCATAGACACAAAAAAGAGGAAATGCCTTTCGTCATTGAGTTAACCTCCTTTACGATTTAATAAGAATTTATTGGCAATTTTTCTCTAAATAATTAAGAGCTACTAAATAATTATAATTTACTAAAAATTATAAATATAGATGCCTTCAATCGTACACATAAGTAAGCCAGTTTTCATACTGGGAAAGATTTCCTGTGACAACTTCAAGATAAGTTTGTTTGATTTTTTTTGTCATAGCACCGAATTCCCTTTTCCCTATTGCATATTCTTTTTCAGGAGAGTTTGGGTCAGACGCATCGGTCACGCGCACAATTGAGGCGACTTCAACTGCTGTCCCACAGAAAAATGCCTCATCTGCATTGAAAAGCTCCTCTTTTTCTATCGGGCCGACGGCTGTCTCTATTCCGATGTTTTTGGCGATTTCAAGCAAGCTCGAGCGCGTGATTCCCTCAAGGATAGATTCAGCGTTGTTATTGGTTTTGAGGATACCGTTTTTAATAATGAAAATATTTTCTCCAGCGCCTTCCGCAACTCTGCCCTCGATATTGAGGAAGAGAGCTTCATCGAATCCCTTGCTTCGTGCTTCCATCCCGGAGATTGCGGATTGGACATACACACCTCCCAGCTTGGCAGTCATATTGAACTGTGAACGATGAATCCTCCTCCATGGAACAATACAGGCGTGCACGCCTTTTTCAGCTTTCTCGCCCAAATAAGCACCCCATTCCCAGGCACCGATAGTTAATTCCACTGGGCAGGCTTTCGGCAAAAGTCCAAGGTTTCCATAGGAATAGAAAAGGAGAGGGCGGATGTAGGCAGAATCAAGCTTGTTTTCTTTCATTACAAGCTTTATGGATTCAGTGATTTCTTCTTTTGTGTATGGGACAGTCATTCTTAAAATAGATGCGGAATGAAAAAGCCGTTCTAAATGCTCTTTAAGGCGAAATACTGCAGGGCCTCGGGATGTCTTATAAGCCCGGATTCCTTCAAAAACAGAAGTCCCGTAATGAAGCGCGTGAGTCATCGAGTGGATGGTGGGCTGTGACCATTCGTGCATTTTTCCGCTTTGCCAATATTTTTTTGCTTTAGGGAAATACGTATTATCAAACATGAATTCTCCTTTTTTGAGTTATTTATATTTTATACTCATATATGAATGCAATACTTGGAGACATTTTTGTTTTGAGTTCCTATATGATTGAGTTGAAGAAGGAAATTTTAAAATGAATGTGCCTTTTAAAAATTCAAACATGTTTATCTTAAAATTTATATTTAATACTGACAGAACATATAGTTACCACAATTGCAATAAAATGAAAAGAGTCATTTTGGCTCGTAATATGTTACTCCCTTATGCAGGATTTGTTTTATTTTATTTTCTTTTAATAGAGAATTCAGGTATTTCAGAATCTCGTTTGGGTTTCTGCCCAAAGACGCAGATATATCAAAAAGAGATACTGGCCTTCTCCTGATCATTGAAAAGATGGCTTCTCCCAGGTCTTTAGATAAGGGAGTTTGAGCTTTGGCTTCGAAATCAGCGATAATTTCACAGTTTGTGCCAATCATGTTTTTTATGCGTTCTAATTCTTTAAGATTTAACGGCCGGGCGAATTTTTCTGCTGGTGGGCGGATTACTGTGTTCAACTGGACTTTTTCGGGTTTTATCTTTGCGATTGCTTCCATGAGCTTCTGAATATGTGAAGGGCTGTCATTTATTCCTTTGACCAGCATGACTTCAAGCCAGAGGGCGCCTTGAAATTCTTTTCGAAAATCTATAAGGCCTTGAATGATTTTTTGAGCTTTAAGTGAAGAATGAGGCCTGTTCACCAGCAGAAATACATTTTGTGTGGCGGCATCCAGGGAAGGGACAACCAAGTCGGCTGCATTCAAAGCCTCCCTGACACTCTTACGACTGATTAGAGAACTGTTAGTAAGAACTGCTACAGGGATAGCGGTTATTTTTTTGATTTCACGGATAAGCTTTCCAAGGATTGAATTTAATGTGGGTTCACCTGAACCTGAAAATGTGATGTAATCGATACGTTGTCTTGAGGCAAGAATACTTTTTAGTTGGGAGAGGATTTCTGAGCATGAATAGTAAGACCGCCTTTGGATTGTTGTTTTTTCGGTTGGGCCCAATTGACAATAAATACAGTTAAATGTGCATGTTTTGCAAGGGATGATGTCAATGCCCAAAGAAAAGCCCAAACGCCTGGAAGGCACAGGGCCGTAGATATTGCCGCGGGTAGTGCTTTTTTGCTGAGGATTCATGGAACTTTAATTAGACTCTGTCTTTGTAGATGTCTATAAACCTTCTCAGAGAGCGGTCATAGGTTTTTTCAACATCATCTGGGAAGAAACATGCAGGTAATTCATCCCTGCTCCAGTGGTACTGAAGGCATTCGCAGCACACTCCTTTGTGGCTGCATGGTTCCCATGTGCAGTTGCAGTTCT
>DAOUSP010000063.1 GCA_030627155.1 Candidatus Aminicenantota bacterium | reverse complement strand
GCAGGAGTTACGAATCAATAAAAAACTTAGTTGGGGGCATCATAGAGAAAATCGATTTAGAGGACAACATAGCACTCATCGCTGTTGTAGGTGAGGGCCTTTTGAAAAGAAAAGGAGTAGCTGCCAGAGTATTTTCTGCTGTTGCCGAGGAAAGTGTCAATATTGAGATGATATCCTCAGGCGCTTCAGAGGTAGCTTCTTATTTCATAGTGAAAGAAAAATATGTCAGAAAAACAATAAATGCTATCCATAGAGAATTTTTCGAAAAAGTTGAGTCATCAGGGTTGCAGAATCCCTCCTTTTAAAGGGACTCTATTAGGCTATTTCTTTAAAGTAAATTTATTTGATTTGTGGAAAATTCGGGAAAGTCTCAAAATTTCATCTTGACATTTCAGGAAAAGATATTAAGATAGATTTACAAAAAATGATAGTCGATTGTTTGAAATTGAGTCTGAATAGAACTTATATTCCTATTAGTCTCTTGAATACTAATCTCGCCTGGCATCTTTCTTGGTGGTTCCGCTAAGCCGGAACCAGCATATCTTTACAATTTCCCTCATTAATCTTTTTTAGTTGAACTCTATCAAAAAGTGAAAAAGGAGATAAAAATGATAACTAAATTTACTCTGGATCAGAAAGATTTAGCTTCATCTTGGTATAATATTCAAGCTGATTTGCCTGAGCCTTTACCTCCTGTTTTGCATCCACAAACAGGAAAGCCCGTATGTCCTGATGATTTGGCTCTTCTTTTCCCTGTGGAATTAATTAAACAGGAGATAAGCACTGAGCGCTGGATCGAAATACCTGATGAAGTGCAGGAGGTTTATAGGTTATGGAGACCTACAGCTTTATATCGTGCTTATCGATTGGAAAAAGCTTTAGATACACCGGCGAAAATATTCTATAAATATGAGGGATCGAGTCCTTCAGGAAGCCATAAACCTAACACGGCTGTTGCTCAAGTCTATTATAATAAAAAAGAAAGGATCAAGCGCATTGTAACTGAGACAGGAGCTGGTCAATGGGGGAGTTCTCTATCTTTTGGTGGCGCCTGTTTTGGTGTTGAGATTAAAGTTTATATGGTTGCTATAAGCTATCACCAAAAACCGTATCGTCGTATCATGATGGAAACCTGGGGAGGAAAGTGTGTGCCTAGTCCTAGTCCAGACACAAGAGTTGGAAGAAATGTCTTGGAGAAAGATCCTGATAGCCCTGGAAGTCTTGGTATTGCCATCAGCGAAGCTGTAGAGGATGCGGTATCATGCGATGATACTCACTATTCTCTGGGAAGTGTGCTGAATCATGTTCTGTTGCATCAAACGGTCATAGGTTTAGAAACAAAGAAACAGATGGAGATTGCTGATGCTTACCCTGATATTATTGTCGGATGTATCGGAGGAGGTTCTAATTTCGCAGGTCTTTTTTTGCCTTTTATTAAGGATAAGATAGATGGGAAGAAGCCGAAATTACGCATAATAAATGTAGAACCAACAAGTTGTCCAACAGTGACCAAAGGACTATATGCTTACGATTTTGGCGATCAAGCAGGACTTACCCCGTTGATAAAGATGTATACACTGGGGCATGATTTTATTCCGCCACCAGTGCATGCAGGAGGGTTACGCTATCATGGAATGGCGCCCATCATATGTCACCTGCATAAATTAGGCCTGGTTGAGGCAAGAGCTGTTCCACAAATTGCAGCTTTCGATGCTGGGGTCATATTTGCCAGAACTGAAGGCATTATCAGCGCACCAGAACCAAATCATGCTATACGAGTAGTAATTGATGAGGCCCTTAAGTGTAAAGAATCCGGTGAATCAAAGACCATCCTTTTAGCTCATAGTGGACACGGGCATTTCGACATGGCTGCATATGAAGCTTACCTTGGCGGCGAACTTTCAAATTATGATTATCCAGAAAAAAAAGTTATTGAAGCACTGGCTCATTTGCCAAAGGTTCCTGTAGATTAAGTCCAATAAGTTTATGGCAGAAACCTAATCGTCCAAGGAATCAATAGAAGGCGTTGAAGGAGATTTGAGTTTCTCTTCTATAAGAAATTGGAGGATTTCCATTTCATCGGTGTCAAACCAGATTTTCTGACAAGATAAGCATTTATTCACAGGAATGACATAATAATAAGTGTATGGGCGGGGAAGCATCTTTGCCCCACAGTTGGGACAAAGGATATTTTTGGATTTTTCACCAGTAATTTTTCTGATTAAGAAAGGATTGGCCATATATTTTTTTTGGAAACTTTTGGCTTTTTGCTCTAAATAATCAGAGAAGTTTACCTCTTTTCGGGTGATTATCCTGCTCATCACTGCAGAATCGATGAGTTTACCCAGGCATTTTGGACAGAACTTGATGGCTACACCTTCATAGTAACTTTCTTTTAAAGGAATAGTGCAGCGGGGGCACAGGTTTTGTTTAGCAGGGTTTAAGTGCTTTTTCTTGCCTATACAAACGAGTGCATTCCTTACCTGAGGAAAGTCTCTGGCCGGGGCTTCGATTTGTTCTTGTATATTTTTAATCCATATGAGAGGAGAAAAAGTGCGAAGATAGACAAGCTCTTCCAATGTGTGTAGTCCTTCCCATTTTCCCTTTGGAGTGCGTATCAGCCATATTTTCCCTTCTTGAGGTGAAGGAAGGGCATGAGGAGGTTCGACGAATGACAATTTTTTCTGTAGCTTTTCTTCAGGGGAGTGAAGAACTACCCGACTTTTTTCTCTTGTTTTCTGGATTTCTATGACTTCATTTATGATTGCAGCGGGAGTTGTCGGGATCATGTCTGTAAGAAGAAAAATTCTTCGTATAAGAGGAGGATGAGAGTTGAAAATATTATTGAAGAAGCTATCGTCTTTTCCCCTCGAATAAGGGGGGACTATGAATAAAGGACTGTAAGTCAGGTTGAATTCGCCCACAAAAGAATTTTTTACATGGGCCTTGTAAATAGCTTGAGCCAGAGCTTTAGGATTCCGGCTCAACTCTACGGCTGCGGCATCGGCTAATATTTCTCTTTCACGGCTGATAAAAGCACTGATTAAATGCATTATGATCGAAGATAGAGTCAAAGCCAAATATAGTAAAAAACCTCCTCCTGTGGCTTCCTGCTTTAGAGGGATTCCTCCAGAGGATGCCATTTCGGGTTCTATGGCTTGACGCAGCCGCTCGAAAAAGTTGGCCAACGAGCAAGCCAAAGTGATGAAAAAAGCATCTCCGCGTAGTATATGGGCCAATTCATGAGCGATCACCGCCTGGAGTTCATCGCGAGTAAAATCGGCAAGGAGTCCTTCGGTCACAATCACGCTGGGAGATTTATCTGCTTCTATAAGAGCCATGGAGTTGACAGCATAAGTAGGGATTATATAAGACTGGACCTTTGGAAGACCTCCAGCTATTCTCATTTCTTCTAAGGTGTTGATGAATCGCTTATGGTATCGGTCTTTGCTGTCGGGGGATTTGGCACCAAGGCGGCGTCTGATAAATTGTGCTCCGAATTTTCGAGCATCATAAAGATGAAATAAAGAAATGGCTACTGACAGAATAGAAATTGTGATGAAGAGTTTAATGATGAAGTTTTCTGAAAAAAACCCGAACCTACTGAAAATAAGTCCAAAGCTAAGTAGGAAAATTGCTGTAACAAATCCAATGGCAAAGAAGTAAAAAATAATAAGAATCAATAAGAGGACAATGCTTTTCTTCCATTGCTGGCTTTGTACTTGATAGAAATCTTTATTAAACTGGCGCTTCATTCCGGATTGAGCTTGGCTTCCTTATAATATATTTCAGTGGACTTCGGCTTCAACTTCTTCCAATTCTTCTTGTGCTTTCTTCTTTAACCGCTTAAATAGATGGATTATTGGTCCATACAGGACGTTTAGGAAGGAATAGCTGAGGATGAAAATTCTTGGATACAGAATTAAACTGCTTAAGATGATAGCTACGAGAAAAGCTGTTTTGAGGTCAATTCTTTTGCGAAAATTGAAATTCAGGAAATTTCTGTACTTTATGGTGCTTACCATAAAAAGAGAAAGGATGACAATCAAAACAGCCAGCAGAAAGGCATGTGGTTTTATTGTTATTGGAGCTGGATGATTCAAAACAATTGCTGCGATAAGCAAGGAAGCCGATGGAATGGTCAATCCTGTGTAAAATTTCCTGTCAATCATATTCTTTTGAATGGTGTTATAGCGGGCTAAACGCAGGACGCCAGCTGAAAGAAAAATAAAACTGAAGAAGATATCCGTTCGTGGCAGGTTAGCCAAGTTAAATCCCCAGAAGTAAAGGAGAATCGAAGGTGCTACTCCAAATGAGATGACATCAGCAAGGGAGTCGAGCTGAACGCCAAGCTCAGAATGAGTTTTAGTCATACGGGCAGCGATTCCGTCGAAGCCGTCCATGACAGCAGCAAAGATTATAAGAAATGCTGCTGTGAAATACTTTCCATGGAAAGAAGACAAGATGCTTAGATAGCCAAAAAATAAGTTAATTAATGTAAATAAATTAGGCAATAAAAATGTTTTTTGTCGTTTCATTATTCTATCCTTTTTCGATATAGGCAATTTCAGTTTCTCCTGCTTTAACTTTTTGATTCAAGTGGACATTCAAGCGGATTTCTTTGGGAAGGAAAATGTTAACTCTTGAGCCAAAGTACATCAGGCCCATTTTTTGTCCTCTTATAATCTTCTGTCTCTTTTTTACAAAGCATTTTATTCGACGAGCTGCTATTCCTACGATTTGCTTTACGATTATGTTAGTGTCATTGCCATTTATATAAATAGAGTTTGATTCATTCTTTAATCCAGCTTCATCTTTGTAAGCCGGGAAGAATTTTCCTGGATGGTACTCGATTTCTCTGACTACTCCAGAGATCGGAGCTCGTGTAATATGGACATTAAATATCGATAGGAAAACACTGACGATTGTAACCGGGGAAGAAAAAAACGGATGATTATTAAAGGTTTCAATTTTTACGATTTTTCCGTCAGCTGGAGAAAGTATCGAATTTTCATCTTCTGGGATTTTACGCACAGGGTCGCGGAAAAAGAAGATGAATTTGGAAGCGATAATTAAACAGAGTGCGAAAAGAATCCACAGGTCAACCCAGAGAAAAACAACAGATAAAGCCAGAAAAGGAATAATAAAAAACAAGCCCTCCTTTGCTATTTTCATGTTTTGCCCTCTGTCAGAAATTATCTCTTTTGCTTTAATCTTATGAATATGAATTTTCTCTCGGAAATTTATTTTAGAGTTTTAAATATATATACTTTTGCTTAGAAAATCAATTTATTCATTAGTCTTGCTGTGTTTGAATTTCTGATTGACATGTCCCTATACTTTACGAGTTTACTATGGAATAATATAAAAAATCTTTCTTTTGAGGGAATCAGAATGTCAACATTTAGCCATTCCAAAATACAAACATTTGAAACATGTCCTTTACAGTATAAATATGCTTATATTGATAATATTAAAGTCGAAGCAGAAGATACAGTGGAGACTTTTCTCGGATCACGTGTCCATGAAGCCCTTGAAAAATTATACAGAGATAAACTATTTGAGAAACACATGGATTTGGAGGACCTGCTTGCTTTTTATAACAAACAGTGGGAAGACTTATGGAAAGAAACCATAATTATAGTCAGAAAAGATTACACCCAGGACAACTATCGAAAGATGGGAGAGCGCTATCTTAAAGATTATTACAAGCACTATGAGCCTTTTGATCATGGCAAGGTTATAGGACTGGAGACAAAAGATATCTTGCCTCTGAGTGAAGACGGGAAATATCTATTCCATATTCGTATCGACCGGCTGATGGATATGGGGCAGGGCCTTTATGAAGTGCATGATTACAAGACTAATACATCTTTGCCAGCCCAAGAGGCCCTCGACCAGGACCGCCAGTTAGCAATGTATGCATTATGGGTGAGTGAGCGTTTTAAAGATTGTCAGAAGCTTAGGTTGGTCTGGCATTTTCTGGCATTCGATAAGGAAATGGAATCCTTTCGGACAAAAGGGCAGCTTGAAGATTTGAGAAGAGAGGTGCTGGAAAAGATAAAAGAAATTGAAGCTACAGGAGAGTTCCCTCCTCATGTATCGAACTTGTGTGACTGGTGTTTATACAAGAGTCTGTGCACCATGTGGAAGCACGAAGCAGTGCTGGAAGAAAAGCCTGAAAACGAATATTTAAATGACCCAGGGTTAAAGCTTGTCGATCAATATATCAAAATCAAAGATGAATTTGATAGACATAAGAAAGAGGCTGAGGAGAAACTTCAAAAGCTTAAGGAAGCTTTGATTGCTTTCTGTCAAAGAGAAGGGGTCTCGGTTGTTTTTGGTTCAGACAAAAAAATAACTGTGAGTGAGTTCGATCTGATAAAATTCCCTCCTAAAAATACTGAGGAAAGAAAAGTTCTGGTAGAGACTTTAAAGGAAATAGGCAAATTAGAAGAGGTTTTGGATCTTGATGTTTTCACCCTGGGAAAAGTTTTAAGGAACAAGGAGTGGGGCGAAGATAAACTGACACAACTCGAGAAATTTATTTCAAAAGAAAAAAGCTACAGACTTACGATTGCAAAGAAAAAATAATACATGCTCAAAAACAATTTTCTTCTACAGTAGTCTTTCAATGTGAGACTAAGAAAATTTCGATCGAGACTCTAAAAGCCTTGTTAATGAAATAAACAACCTCTCTTTTTTGAGGTTAACATACTTGTGGATTTCTACTTCGTTTCTTTAAATCTTTTTAAATGCTCTGAAATTTATTAAATGAGGGTAGGCTTGGTAGGGCTGGGGTCTTGGTAGGGCTGTGAGGGCTGGGGTCGGGCCTCAGTAATTAATTCCTTTTCAGTAAGTTAAGTATATTTTAGGGCGCTTTTTTGCGCTTAGAACTAATTTTCGGTTCAGGCTCATCACAATAATGGATACCTGGGTAGATAAAAGCAGAAAGGAAAAGATGAATTTAAGGGGATGGCGTCGCTCCCTTCAGATTTTTAACGCCATTT
>DAOUSP010000193.1 GCA_030627155.1 Candidatus Aminicenantota bacterium | reverse complement strand
AATAGCCACAAACGAAGTTACTATAATCCCTGCAATCGTCACTCCTAAAATGATTGCAGGAAATGCATAGCGGGGTTTTATATCAAACAAAATCGCTGCCACAGAGCCAGTCCATGCTCCTGTAACAGGCAATGGGATTGCAACAAACAAAGTAAGACCGATAGCACCATACTGCATGGCTTTATTGCTTCTTTTGTATGTTCGGGCATAAAACCATGTAAAAAATTTATCTATGATTTTAATATGGGATAAGGCCTTTCGAATGGGCTCTAAAAAATATATAATTGGTAAAACAGGGACCAAATTCCCCACCCAGGAAATGATATAGGCAGTTAGCACAGGCATCTTAAAATGCAAAACAGCTAATGGGATTGCCCCTCGTAATTCGAAAATAGGCATCATGCTAACAATAAAAGTAATGGCTTCCTTGTTTAAGCGGAAATCCCTCAGAAACTCAACAAACGCATCTAACATAATGCTACTACTATATCCAACCATAAAACATTGTCAATGAGATGCTGAATATCTCATCTTTGAATATGAAAATAACTGAAACACGATCCTTAATTAATCGAATTAAAGTCATATTCCGTATTATCAAGGATTCCCGTATTTTCAATGCTTGGGTATAAATGTTTCAATTAAATGTTTTTTGGTTCATCGCAAGAATTAGTACCTGAGGGATTGACCTTAGAGATAAACAGATAAATCTTTGCAATCGTATTATTTATATGGTAAAAATCTTATAGAATTTAGGGAGGGATAAGGATTATGAATATTAAGCGAATTTTAATCTGTGTCTATTTTTTATTTATTTGCCTTTCAGCGGCCGCTCTTTCAGCCGATAAGATTAAAACCCTATGGTCTATTTCTCATTTTGGAGATGAAGATTTCTTTTATCGGCCTTCCGATATAGAGATTGACAGGTTGCAGTCTTTTATTTATATCGCTGATTCCGGAAATCATCGTGTTGTTGTATTTGATTTTAATGGGAAATCTATTAAGACCATTGGAAGAAAAGGCCAAGGAACTGCTGAATTTATCAGTCCTACGGGATTGTATGTTTTCAAAGATTCTCGGTTGGCAGTTGCGGATTTTAAAAACAATAGGATTCAGATTTTTGATAAATCCGGGAATTTCTTACGCTCGATTAATACCAAAGAAGTTCGTGTAGCTGATTTGATATTTGTCGATAATAAATTCTATACCATCCCCTCTTTCGGCACCAGTGGCTACAGTTTGAACATGGGTTCCAAAGAAGATGCCCAACCAATAGTTGTAGTCTTAGATGATCAGGGAAACAAGATTCAGGACATATCCGTGGATGATTTTCCTGAAACCCATCCCTTTGTCCGGGCAATTAAACATCGCGTTTGCCTCGCGCTGTCACCAGAGAACAAACTTTACCTTCCTTACTTTGCTATGAATGTAATTCACGTCTTTGATCTTGATGGCACCAAGGTGGCTGAGTTTAAAAGACCTTTACCATTCAAGCCCATAACTCCCAAATTGGAACAACAGAGAAGTTCTAAAGATGGGGTCATACAAATGAGCTCAAGCCTCGATATAGTAAGCAATGCCGCGAAATTTGGTCCAGACAACAATTTGTATATTCTATCTCACAAAGAGAGCTTACATAAGCGAATGAAAGCAATTAAAAAGCCAGAGGATCTCCTTCCACCTCCGATGCAAATAGAAGTGATCGATCCAAATTCTAATGAAGTGGTTTTCTACATTGCTACTGATCCAGGGGTGAGGGCCTTTGCCCTGATAGATAAGGGCCGTCTTGTATATATTCATGAAGACAGCGAAGGTGAATTGATACTTAAGTGTATTCAATTTTAACCACAGATTTTTGCTGTCCTTTCAGACAGAAGTATAATCTGGCATAATATATATTCGAGTGAATGGCTGGCAATCATTTTTGCAATGAACCTGCCTTTTTTTAACTTCAGCCCATAGCTTAACTATCTTATAATATAAAAGATATGTTTGATATTAATATCGAGAAGAAATTAGAGGCGATTGATAAAGCATTAACGAAGCTTTCCCCTCACGAGGAGGAATGTCATTTGTGCCCCAGGGAATGCGGCGTTAACAGAATAAAAGGAGAAAAAGGTTTTTGTCAAACAGGAGTACAAGCAATCGTTTCTCATTTTGGCCTTCACTTTGGGGAAGAGCCGATTTTGAGCGGCCATTCGGATTTACTTAAGAGAAAGGGGCTCATGCACACCGCTTCCCTCGCCGGGTCAGGAACAATTTTTTTTGCCGGCTGTAACCTCAAATGCCTGTACTGCCAAAATTACCAGATAAGCTGGCAGCAACTTGGACAATCCATGTCATCTGAAAAATTGGCATCTGCGATTTTAAAGCTGCAAGCACAAGGCGCTTTGAATATCAACCTGGTATCTCCTACACATATGATTCTTCCGATTTTAAAGGCCCTTAAAATTGCCTATGAACAAGGCCTCAAACTGCCTGTTGTTTACAATTCAGGTGGGTATGAGAAAGCAGAAATAATCGAGCATCTCGATGGAATCATCGACATCTATCTTCCTGATTTTAAATACTTCTCTTGCATTCTGTCAAAAAAATTGTCTCATTCCCCTGATTACTTTCAGTATGCCTCAACTGCAATAAAAGAAATGTTCCATCAGCTACCTTCAGTTATCCTCGACAACAAGGGAGTCGCACAAAAGGGCCTTATCATAAGACACCTTGTCATCCCAGGCAATGCGAGCGATTCCATGAAAATTCTTGAATGGATAGCTCAGAATCTCTCTACATCACAGTGCCTAAGCATAATGAGCCAGTATCAACCATGCTTTCAAGCACCTCCAGAAATCCAGATGACAGTCTCCCCTAAAGAATACAAGAAGGTTGTCGCGAAAGCTCAGAGTCTTGGCTTCGAAACGTTGTTTATCCAACCCGAACCTTTTGCCAGAGATGAACACCTTATTCCTGATTTTACACAGAAAAAACCCTTTAAATGGAATTAGGATTAATCAGGATAGAATATTTTTTAGAAAATCCCTAAAGTGTTTGCAATTTCTTTCAACTTATTCTGGATTCCCTGGACATTTTCAGGCCCCATGCGTAAAAGGTGTTTTTGCGCCTCGCTTAGCTCTTCTAATCTTGAATCAACAATAGTATACGTCACAACTTTT
>DAOUSP010000172.1 GCA_030627155.1 Candidatus Aminicenantota bacterium | reverse complement strand
GGGGTTCTGGATCAAAGATATGACTACATGAAAGAAAAAACCAGGCAGGATATTTCACTGAGAACGGGTTTGCGACATAGTTTTTCTCGAAAAATGAGCCTTTATTCAGAGGTGTTCTATAGAAGGTCCGGGTTAGCGGAAAGTATCAGTAACCTGGATATATATCTCGGCGTGAATTATGAGCTACCATGGGAAATTGGATTCAAGATAGATTTTAGAACGCATCAGCCTTTAAACCAGAAGAAGCAGGGTTCGAATTACTCTTTCACAGTTAAATTGGACAAAAGATTCAAATGGGGGGCTCCAACAAGAATATTAGGAAAAATTGCTGGTCAAGAAACCGTATGGGTTGGGAATATAGAAGGTTTTGTTTTTGAAGATAAAAACCGGAATAGGATAAAGGAACAGGATGAAAAGGGAATTCCAGGAATAAATGTTATTTTAGAAGACGGTTCATCAACAAAAACAGATTCGAGTGGCCGATATAAATTTTCAAATGTGGCAGAAGGGAATCATCGTGTAAGAATTGAAGAGAGAAAAATACCAGCTAATTTTTTTATTCTTAAAGCTCCTTCTATGGACATTAAGGTTGAAAGGAAAAAGACACACAAGGCATGCTTTTCTTTAGTCTCAGGAGCCACCATTTGCGGAAAAGTTATTGAGGATGCCAACAGGAACGACAAAATCGACCCAGATGAAAAAGGATTGGAAAATGTTCTTATTTTGTTAAAGCCATTAATAAAAGAAGAAGAAAAGCAAATGGAATATATAGAAAAACTTGTTCTCAATACTTATACAGATAAAGAAGGAAATTATATATTTGATAATATTTTTCCTGGTGAATATGAATTAATAATCGATGAAGAAACCCTCCCAAAAGGAGCAAAATTAGTCACTGAAACCCCAATAAAGATAACACTTCAGTCTGGACAAAAGTTAGAGGGCAAAGATTTATTAGTAAAGCCAAGAAAAATAATTTTTCAGGATTTCAGCAAGCACTAAAATCCATCCATTATCCAAGCACATCAAAAATCAAAAGTTTTCCTGAGTTTTTAGCTTAATAAGGCAAGAAATAATTCTGGGTTTTTTAAACTATTGGCTTAAATTTTTCATTTATATTCATCAACTTTTCTTTTAGCAGACAATTTCTTTTTATCGGCTTGTCGTTTTTTATGGCAATATAAAGGGCTTTATATGTGCCAACAATAACACTCAATTTCTTTGCACGTGTGAGAGCCGTATAAAAAAGGTTTCTTTGGAGCATGATGAAATGCTGGGTCATTAATGGCATAACAACTGCCTGATACTCGCTCCCCTGAGATTTATGGACAGATATCGTATAAGCCAAAACTATCTCATTCAATTCTTCTTTTTCGTATGGGACAATTCTTCCATCGAAATCCACCATCACCCGGTAAGCATGCTTGTCAATATGGACAACAAGGCCAATGTCGCCATTGAATACTTCTTTTTCATAATTATTCCGGATTTGCATCACTTTGTCATAAACACGTATCTCCCGGTGGCCAAGCTTCAGCCCTTCCTTAGAAAAATTGAGCCTTTTCTGAAGCTCTAAATTCAGATTGTCCACTCCCAAAAGGCCGCGGTACATAGGGCTTATCACCTGAATTTGAGTAGACAGCGGCACTAAATTTAGCTTTCTCGGAATCTTATATGCACATAGATTCATGATGATTTGAAAAGCCTTCTGTTCATTATCTTGATGAATGAAATAGAAATCGGAGTCTTCTTCTCCTTTAGAAGGATATATCAAGGATTTTCCCTGGTTCACACGGTGTGCATTTTGGACAATCAGACTATCCTTTTCCTGGCGGAAAATCTCATCCAGCATCACAACCTCGACTTTCCTTGAATCAATGATATCCCGAAGAAGGTTTCCAGGTCCCACAGAGGGCAATTGATCTTTGTCCCCCACAAGGATTAAGCGCATCCATTCTGGGACTGCCTTTAACAAATAATACATTAGAGGCAAGTCCACCATTGAAAACTCATCGACAATTAGGGCATCTCCAACAAGTGGATGGTTTTCATTTCTCCTGAAAGCCCCTGATTTGGGATTAAACTCCAGGATTCGGTGGATGGTCTTGGCTTCTTTCTGGGTTGTTTCGGAAAGTCTTTTTGCAGCTCTTCCTGTAGGCGCAGTAAGCAGGACTTTTCTTCCCCACTTATGGTAAATATCGACTACAGCCCGTATGATTGTGGTTTTTCCTGTCCCAGGCCCACCAGTAATAACCAGTATTTTTTTGTGCAGGCTCTCTTGAATCGCAATCCTTTGAGCAGAGGAAAACTGAATGTCAGCCTCCTTTTCTACTTCCTTAATGGCTTGCTCTACATCAAAAGGAGGTTTTAAAAAAGGGAAAGCGGCCAACTTGTGAATCATGTTTGCAACATCTTTTTGGGCCTTGTATAAAAAAGGAAGGTATACGGCTGAATCAGAATTTACCTGCTCTATAATCACTGCTTTTTCCCGTTTAAGCACTGCTAATGCATCCTGGATTTTCCCTGTATCAATTTCCAAATCTTTTTTGCAAGTATGTACTAAATCGCTTTCATAAGAAAAAACATGGCCGTTTTCTGTGTCCTTTTCCAAGAGATAATGAATGTATGCTTTGATTCTTTCAGGTGAATCTGGACTCATACCAAGCTTCAAGGCCATCTGGTCTGCTGTCTTAAATCCAATGCCCCAAATATCATAGCAAGCTTGATAAGGATTGGTCTTCAATACATGAAAGGATTTTTCTCCATACTGTCGATAAATTTTAGTTGCCAGGCCAGTTGAGATGTTGTGCCCTTGAAGGAAGATTATCAATTCCCGGATGTCTTCATGCTCGATCCATGATTTTTTTATCTCCTTCAGTTTTACAGAACCCACGCCTTCGACTTCTTTCAACTTATTTGGATTTTTCGACAGAATATCCACTGTTTTTGTGCTGAACCGACGCACAATTCTTTTCGCCAGAACAGGCCCAACCCCTTTTATCAACCCTGAGGAAAGAAATTTCTCTATGCCTTTTACAGAAGAAGGAAGAACAGGGATAAAATTTTCGACTTTAAATTGTTTACCAAATTTTGGGTTTATTTCCCATTTCCCTTTGACCTTTAATACTTCTCCTGGAGAAATAGGAGGGAAATTTCCAACAATCGTAAAGCGCTGTCCATCTTCAAGAGAAAAATAGCAGACAGTATAACCTGTCTCAGGGCTGTAAAATACGATTTGCTCGACAGTCCCTTCTATATAACACATATTTCCTTTACTCTTTCTTGCTCCTTAACCTTTTGCCTGAATTATTCATAAAAACTTCTATAATGAGATTGTCATCGCGGGCGAAGCGACGTCTGCGGCAACCTCGACTCGTGAATAATCCAGGTTAGAGGATTTTTCATAGCTTTTATCTTATTTTATTCTAATGTTCTGGTCAACTGTACATCAAGTCTAAAGAATTTTATCCTGCGAATGAAGCACTTCTTTTAGACTCTTAACATTTTTGGACTCTTAAAAGGGGAAAATCTGAACATTATATTTTTTATAAGTTATTGCTATTGTTGACCAGAAACTAAAATCATGCTAATTTTTCATTAAATGAAATTCTTGAAAGTTTTAATAAACTCATTAATCAGCGCT
>DAOUSP010000138.1 GCA_030627155.1 Candidatus Aminicenantota bacterium | reverse complement strand
TTCCAATGAGAATCACTTTTGATAACAATAAAAAAGAGGCACTCATACAAGTTTCCGGGCAAGAGATTAAACTCAAACCAAAGACTTTTTCAGATTGGATTAAGCTTACTTTCCGCCCAGGGTTAGGAATAAAAGTTAAAGCAATTTGCCGGTTTTATATCACTCAGCTTGACCCCCACTTCGAAATGTATCTAACTCCACTAAATATCGACCCTGAAAAACCTGCTCTACCAATTTCCTATCCTTTCATTTATTCAGTCTATTTAGCAAAGCTCCTCGGGAGTTACATAACGCTTGGAGAAGCTAATGACACCTGGGCATTAAACGAAGGAGTTCTAAGTGAGCAAGCTTTTCTTGAGCTTTCATATTACAATCACCAAGAGTGGGAAAACATGCTTTTCAACGCTATGAATAAAACCAAAAAGGGCATGGTCGTCAGCTGGTTTGAGACTACTGACAGCATTCAGCACATGTTCTTCAGGTATCTCGATGAAAAGCACCCAGCACTAAAAACCGGCCAAGCCAAAATGAGCAAAAAGGTGATTGAAGACTTATATATAAAGATGGATGAACTTGTGGGAAAAGTTTATAATCAACTCGATAATAAAAGTGTTTTAATCATCATGTCCGATCATGGCTTCAAATCTTTTCGCCGTGGTGTTAACCTTAACTCCTGGTTATATAAAAATGGATATCTTAGTCTAAAAGCTGGAAGAGTAAAAAGTGAAGAGTGGTTTAAAGATGTTGATTGGGAAAAAACCAAGGCATACGGATTAGGACTGGGTGGAGTATACATTAACCAAAAAGGAAGGGAATCACAAGGCATAGTGAATCCTGGAGAGGAGACAAAGGCGTTAAAGAAAGAGTTGATTCAAAAATTAAATGGACTCAAGGATGAAGAATACGGAGTTATTGCTATCAATAAAGCCTTTGACAGAGACGAGCTTCCCCCTGGACCGTACAAAGAAAACTGCCCTGATCTTATTATTGGATACAATGAAGGCTACAGAGTTTCATGGGACTCTGTGACCGGAAAAGTGAATGACATCCTCTTTGAAGATAATACAAAAGCATGGAGTGGCGACCACTGTATTGACCCAAGAATCGTTCCTGGGATTTTTTTCAGTAATAAAAAAATAAATACTTCGACTCCATCTATTGTTGATATTGCTCCAACAGCACTGGGATTGTTTGGCGTAAATCCTCCTGCCCACATGGATGGTCATTCTTTGATAAACAAGGAGATTTTCTATCAAGCAAAGAAAGTAAAAAAACAAGGGAGAAAGAATGAGTCCTTTTAACCGCAGGGAATTTCTTAAATTAGGCTTGACTGGAGGGTGTTTAATAGCTGTCGGAGGCGGCCAAGACCTCATCACAAAGGTTTTTGGAAAGGCACAGACTCCCAAAAAGGTTCTAATTCTTGGTTTAGATGGCATTGACCCACATATTCTTGATGAATTGATGAATGATGGAAAACTTCCTGCCTTTCAGAAACTGAGAAGCCAGGGAGATTTCAGGCCTCTACGGACAAGCATTCCCCCACAAAGTCCGGTAGCCTGGTCAAACTTCATCTCAGGGACTAATCCAGGTGGACACGGCATTTTTGATTTCATTCATAGAAATCCGGAAAATTACATCCCAATTTTTTCTGCCACCGCAACCGAAGAAGCAAAAAGAACAATTTCTGTTGGAGATATTGTCCTTCCTCTCTCTGGAGGCAAGGTAAAGCTTTTACGTAAAGGAAAGGCATTCTGGCAGTATCTTGAAGAAAACAATATTCCTGCAACGATTTTTAAGATTCCGTCAAACTATCCTCCTGCTGCTACAAAACAGAGGACAATCTCTGGAATGGGCACACCAGACATCCTTGGAAGCTACGGAATTTTCAATTACTACACAACTGATACGGCCAAAATCAACGAAGATATAGGCGGTGGTCGCATCCATGAAGTATATGTCATAGGTAACCAGGTAGAAGCCAAGCTTCCTGGACCAATCAACTTCTTCAAAAAAGACCGGCCTGAATCCTCAATCAATTTTAAAGTCTTTATTGATCCTGTCTATCCTGTAGCTAAAATCCGCATTCAAGACCAGGAATTTATTCTCAATGAAGGAGAATGGAGCGGATGGAAAAGATTCCGCTTCTCTATGATTCCAACCCAGAGTGTTTCTGGCATCTGCATGTTTTATCTCAAGCAGGTCAGGCCTGAGTTCAAATTATATGTATCACCTGTAAACATTGACCCGGGCGATGCTGCTCTTCCGATTTCAACGCCAAAAAGCTACGCTGAAGAGCTTGAAAAACGATTCGGGCCTTTTTTCACTAAAGGACTCCCTGCAGATACCTCTGCACTTGATAATGATGTCCTCGATGATGGAGAGTTCCTCCAGCAGGACGATTTTGTGCTTAAAGAACGTGTGGATATGTTTGAATATGAACTTTCGAGGTTCGAATCAGGCCTTCTTTTCTACTATGTATCCAGTACTGACCAGAGGCAACACATGTTTTGGCGTCTTATCGATAAAGAACATCCGGGCTATGACCCTAAACTTGCTTCAAAATACGGGAATACCATTGAGAACATATACATAGAGGCCGATAAAATCGTTGACAAAGCTTTATCCAAAGTCGATAAAGATACAATCCTTATGGTCATGTCTGACCATGGATTCACACCTTTCCGCTATTGCTTCAACCTTAATACATGGCTTAAGGAGAACGGATATCTTCGCCTAATCAATGAATGGAAACAGGGGCAAGACTCATTTTTTCTGAATACAGATTGGTCAAAAACTCAATCATATGCAATTGGTTTGAACGGACTATATATCAACCAGAAAGACCGCGAAGCAGAGGGCATAGTCCCTCAAGGCAAAACAAAGGAAACTTTAGTCAGGGAGATTGCTCACAAGCTCGAATCTTTCAAAGACCCAAAGACTGGAGAACATCCTGTGCTCAGAGCCTTTGTGGCTAAAGATGTTTACTCTGGTCCTTATGCTTCTGAAGCTCCTGACATTATCTTAGGGTATAATCGTGGATACCGGGTATCATGGGCTTCTCCTTTAGGCAGAATCCCTAAAAACATAATTGAACCCAACACAGAAAAATGGAGTGGAGATCATTGTATGGCTCCAGAGGTTATTCCTGGAATACTGCTTGCCAACCGCAAAATAGTCTTACGATTTCCTGCCCTTTATGATTTGACAGCTACTATACTTGAAATCTTTGGCATAAAAAAACCCAAAGATATGATAGGGCAGTCAATATTTAATTTAAGGAGACCATAATGGCAAAAGGAAAAGTTAAACTTGATAAAGATTTATTAGAAAAAGTTAAAAAATATGCAGAATTATCCGGGTATTCTTCCATGGAAGAATTCATCACTCATTGTTTAGAGAAAGAAATCGCAAAACTCGAAGATTCTGATTCTGAAGAAGAAATCAAGAAAAAACTAAAAGGACTGGGATATATTTCCTGATGAAAAATGTGGTTTTTTAATTCAATATTTGGAAAGATTTTTGGGTTCATTTTTATTCCTTTCAGTAAAATGAACCCTTGGATTGGGATGGCCGTCGCATCCTTTCTTACAGGGATATTTATGCTTGCAATTTTCCGTTGGACTTCTAATCAGGAAGGGATAAGAAACGTAAAAAATAAAATCAAAGCACACCTTCTCGAAATCAGATTATATAAGGACAATCTAAGTCTTTCCTTGAAAGCCCAGGGGAACATCCTTCGTTATAACCTTAAATACGTCGGATACTCAGCAAAGCCCATGATATTCATGATTATTCCGATTGTCTTAATCATCATTCAGCTCAACTTCTGGTTTGGGTATGAATCCCTGGCTAAAGGCCAGAAATTCATTTTAAAGGTAACGCTCAAACAAGGATACAATCCTTTACATACGAATATTGTCCTCAAACCTTCATCTGGAATTATTATAGAAACACCTCCGCTTCGAATAGAAGAGGAAGGGGAAATAGACTGGCGACTGGCTGTAGCTGATGAAGGAAGTTCAAATTTACAGATTCATGTTAATGAGAAGTCTGTCACAAAGACTCTTACAGTTTCTCAAAACTCAATCTGCAGGATTTCGCCAATTAAAGTCCAGCACAACATTTTTCAAGAGATACTTTACCCAGGAGAGCCACCCATAAAAAAAGACATTCCAATCCAATCGATTGAGATTAAATATCCGCAAAAGAGAATGAATCTTTTTGGTTGGCACATTCACTGGATTATTGCTTATTTTATCTTATCCATAATATTTGGATTTGCTTTTAAAGGGTTTTTAAAGGTAGAAGTATAATACACTTGGTTCTTTTCAGACCAGTTTTACTCGCCTACTGTAAGATAACATGATGATTTGATGCACCTCCACATGGGGTCTATTGTGTGATAGATTACCCATGGACGAAAAAATCAAATTAACAGGAGGTGCCTTAAT
>DAOUSP010000192.1 GCA_030627155.1 Candidatus Aminicenantota bacterium | reverse complement strand
GCCTCAGATTATCCTAGTAGAATCGCAGGGGAAATCAAGTTCTTTGACCCGCTTGGTTTTATGGAGAAAAAAGAAGCACGAAAGATGGACCTGTTTATTCAGTATTCCATAGCAGCAGCCCATATAGCCGTCATAGACTCCGGAATAAAGATGGAAGAGTTGGAGGGTGACCGCACAGGAGTTTACATCGGTTCTGGGATTGGAGGCATCGGCTCCATTGAAGAAACACATAAAGTGCTGCTTGAAAAAGGCCCAAGCCGGGTATCTCCATTTTTCCTTATATCTACAATCATTAATGAGGCAGCCGGGCAAGTTTCTATCAGGTTTAAAGCAAAAGGACCGAATTCTGCAACTGCAACAGCTTGTACCACGAGCTTGCATGCTATTGGAGATTCCTTTCGAATAATTGCCCGGGGAGATGCAGATATCATGATTGCTGGTGGAAGCGAATCTCCGATTACTCCACTTGGACTGGCAGGATTTTGTGCCATGCGGGCTTTGTCTACTCGCAACGATGAGCCCCATCGAGCCTCAAGGCCTTTCGATGCCAAAAGAGATGGTTTTGTGGTAAGCGAAGGAGCAGGGATTGTAATCCTTGAGGAACTGGGCTCTGCCTTAAAAAGAGAGGCAAAAATCTATGCGGAAGTGGTTGGATATGGAATGGCAGGTGATGCATACCATGTATCAGCTCCTTCTTTGGATGGAGATGGGGCCTGCAGGGTAATGAAGAATGCTCTCGAAGATGCGGGGGTTTATCCAGAGGAAGTTGAATATATAAATGCACATGGCACTTCAACTCCTTATAATGACAAGATCGAGACATTAGCCGTAAAGCGGCTTTTCAAAGAGCATGCTTATAAAATTGGAGTGAATTCCACAAAATCGATGACAGGACACTTGTTAGGGGCCGCTGGAGGATTTGAGGCAGGGATTACAGCCATGAGCATATACAACCAAATAATACCACCGACAAGGAATTATGAGAATCCAGATCCTGAATGTGACCTGGATTATGTCCCCAATAAAGCCCGTCCTGCAGAAATCAACTATGCACTGAGTAATTCATTCGGATTTGGCGGGACGAACGGCTCTTTGCTTTTGAAAAAATTTAGCGGATAAAAAGGGAACATAATACCCGTCCCCAAACATAAAGCATTTTCGAAAGGCCAATCTATTTGGAAAAACCATGTTGGTTGCTTCCGCCAAAGAGCAGAAGTCAATCTCTATAAGGAGGTTCCATTGAACATTTTTGTTTTTGTTAAAAGAGTTCCTGACACTGAATCCAAAATCAGGATAGCCCCTGATGGGAAAAAAATTATTGAGGAAGAGCTCAACTTTGTATTGAGCCCCTATGATGAATATGCAGTGGAGGAAGCACTCCAGTTGAAAGAAACACATGAAGGCAAAGTAACGGTTTTTTCAGTAGGCATTGAAGAAGCTCTGACGATTTTAAAGAAATGCCTTGCAATGGGAGCAGACGAAGCTGTTCTTTTAAAGAATGACGCTATTGAAACTTATGATGGGCTTAGAACCGCAAAGATTATTGCCCAGGCACTGAAAGAGAAATTTTCTGATTATGATTTACTTCTTTTTGGAAAGCAGTCAGTAGGGGCTGACAATGCCCAGGTTCCTTCGATGGTTGCAGAGTTATTGGGGTTGCCGCAGGTTAACGTAGTAACAAAACTTGAAATCAATGGTGCTAATGGTGTGGCACATAGGGAAATCGAAGGAGCATTTGAGAAAGTGTCCTTTTCTTTACCTGCTGTCATAAGTGCGCAAAAAGGGTTAAATGAGCCAAGGTATGAAACATTAAAAGGAATCATGATGGCCAAAAGAAAGGAAATCCCTGTTGTGACAGTTCAGGAATTGGGACTCGGCGAGGAAGATCTTTCCCCTAAATTGAATCTTATGAAGATAGAAAGTCCGCCTCCGAGAAAAGCAGGGACTGTTGTTGAAGGCGAAACAGCAGAAACCACCAAGAAATTAGTGAATTTTTTACGTGAAGAAGCCAAGGTGATTTAGGAGGATAAAAATGATATTAGTGTTCTTGGAAGTAAGAGAAGGGAAGATAAAAAAGTCATCTTTTGAGGTTCTTTCCGAAGGATGGAGAAGAGCAAATGAACTGGGGACAGAGGTTAATGCTGTCCTTGTAGGGAACAATGTGGAAGGCCTTGCTTCCTCGACATTCCAGTACGGGGCTTCAAGAGCATATGTCTTGGAACATAATCTCCTAAGCAAATATTCTTCTTCAGGTTTTGCGCAGGCGCTTTTTTCTTTGGTTCAAGAAATTCAACCTGGCATAATTTTACTCTCAGCCACTGCGATGGGAAAAGACCTGGCTCCTCGGCTTGCCGCCAAACTTGGAGTTAGCATGGCTTCTGACTGCACAAGAACTGAAGTACATGATGGGACATTCTCGGTTGTACGCCCAATTTTTGCCGGGAAAGCATTGGCTGCTTTTACTTTTCAATCGAGCCCCCAGATAGCCACCTTAAGACCAAATGTTTTTCCTCTGAATGAACCTATTGAGAAACGAGGAGAAGTGATAAAAAAAGAAGTTATTTTGACTGAGGAGGAAATTAAAGACCGGGTAGAAGAGATTTTGAAAGAAGAAGGGGAAAAGCTGGATGTAACTGAAGCAGAAATTGTTGTATCTGGCGGAAGGGGAATGAAAGGTCCTGAGAATTTTGGCTTGCTCAAGGAGCTTACCAGCATTATCCCTCATTCTGCGATAGGTGCATCCCGGACAGCCGTTGATTCTGGATGGATTGACCATCAACATCAAGTGGGGCAGACTGGGAAAACAGTTTCTCCTAATGTTTATATGGCTTTTGGAATTTCTGGGGCAATTCAACATTTGGCAGGGATGTCGTCCTCAAAGTACATTGTAGCAGTAAACAAAGATCCAGAAGCACCGATTTTTAAGGTATGTGATTTTGGTATTGTGGGAGACTTGTTTCAGGTCATCCCAAGTTTAAAAGAACAATTGGAAGAAATCCAGAGAGATTAGGAATTTCAAATATCTTCTTCTGATTTAATAATATCGAGAAGCATCTGGTTTCTTTCAGAGCGGCTCTCACCTATGCTTGTGACATAGACTGCCGGTGCATCAACTACAGGGCATTTGTTCTCGCAAATTCCACATCCAATGCAAAGTTCTATATCTATGAAAGGG
>DAOUSP010000135.1 GCA_030627155.1 Candidatus Aminicenantota bacterium | reverse complement strand
TCATAAACACAAAGGAACATCACAAAAAATAATGCCGAGAAAATAGGCATCTGACTGCTTACTCCCCCATAATCTTTTATTAGGTGTGTATGAGAACGTTCGTAGAGAATACCAACACAAAGAAATAGCGCTCCTGTGCTGAGGCCGTGATTCAACATTTGGTAAATAGCCCCTTCCACAGATATGGTGTTCAACGCAAACACAGAAAGACAGCGTGGAGTGTTGTTTCAACGAGTTGAATTTACAGCAGACAAGATAAGCATTCTGTTTGACAAACCTGATATATTTGCTATAATAAACTCGACATTGCGGGGTAGAGCAGTCTGGTAGCTCGTCGGGCTCATAACCCGGAGGTCGTTGGTTCAAATCCAACCCCCGCTACCACTTTTAAATCCTCCCGTTAGGAACATTTCAATTTAGATACAAGCACCTAATTCCGTATTCTTATCTTTTCTTTTTATGTGCGGCTTACTGTTCATAAGAACCATTATGATCATTTCTTAGAATTTCTTTCCAATAGTGCACCAAAAATGGAATAGATCCATTTTTTATATATGATATGTGTGCAAAAGTAATTGCCTTGATAGTGCCATAATGGTGCCCTTCTTTAGTTAAAAAAAAGAGAATTGATTCATCTGGAAATATACTAAAACAATGATCATTCTAATAGTTGCATTTTTAAATATATGGAAATATCTTATAATATAAAACATGAAGGAGATAGTTAGATTTGAATTACAAAACTCCTATGGGAGTATTATTTTGAATTGTATCAGGCTTAAGAAGGAGGTTACATTTTTTGGGCAAGTCCAAATAAATAAAGCACGTTTGTGCGGTAAATAAACGAAATAATTTGATTGAGAGAGATAATTTATGAATTCGAAGAAAATGCCAATATTAAAAATAGGTGAACTTGAGGCTAAAATACCAATCATTCAAGGAGGAATGAGTGTTGGTATTTCTTTATCGGGCTTAGCTTCTGCTGTTGCGAATGAAGGTGGGATTGGAGTTATTGGTGGTGCTGGCATTGGTATGCTTGAACCTGATTTCAGTACAAATTTCAGAGAAGCGAACAAAAAAGCCATGAGAAAAGAAATAAGAAAAGCGAAAGAAATGACCGATGGGATTATCGGAGTTAATTTAATGCTGGCTCTTTCAGATTTTGATGATCTCGTATTGGTTGCAATAGAGGAAGGTGCAGATTTAGTTTTCCTTGGTGCAGGGCTTCCATTAAAGAATCTAAGGGCATTACAATTGGATAGATTGAGAAAGGTTTCAACTAAGTTTGTTCCAATAGTATCTTCTGCAAGAGCCGCTGAAATTATATTTAGATATTGGGCAAAAAACTATAATCATATTCCAGATGCAGTTGTCGTAGAAGGCCCATTAGCAGGTGGGCATCTCGGTTTTAAGAAAGAACAGATTGAGAATCCCGATTATGCACTGGAAAAGATATTACCTGAGGTTGTTTCTGTAATAAAGCCCTTTGAAGAGCAATTTAGTAGAAATATTCCTGTAATTGCAGCGGGAGGTATATATACAGGAGCAGATATTTATAAATTCATAAAGTTGGGAGCTCAGGGAGTGCAAATGGCAACCAGGTTTGTTGCAACTCACGAGTGCGATTCCTCTATGAAGTTCAAAGAGGCTTACATAAATTGTAAAAATGATGATCTTATCATTATTGATAGCCCTGTAGGATTGCCAGGAAGAGCAATAAGAAATCAATTTCTTGAAGATGTTTCTAATGGAATTAGAAAACCATTTAAATGCCCATGGAAATGCTTGAGAACTTGTGACTTCAGAAAAGTGCCATACTGTATTGCCCTTGCATTAACCAATGCCAAAACAGGAAATCTTGAAGATGGATTTCCCTTTGCTGGTGCAAATGCATATCGTGTAGATAAAATCGTCCCTGTTAAAGAACTCATTGAGACTTTATTGAAAGAATATGAACAGGCAGATTACTGACGCTCTCAATCACTTATGCCGCAGTGAAATAATATGGCCAATTTCTTCATTCATCATTAAATATAAATATCTTTTTATTAACTGGTTATCATCCATATAGTTTTGTCTTACATATTATATTACGCTTGACATGAAAATATGTTTATAAATGATGCTAACATAAAACAGTTTTTACCTTTTATTTTAACCCAGGATTATCAAATTAAGTTATACGATTTCTCATATTTCCTTAACGGAATAAGATGATTTCAGTGGAGGCGACTCGGACATGTTCAGCAGATACTACTTTGCAATTTTCTCTTGCTGCAGAGCGTCCCCCTCCACTGCAGGCCCAGCCCCAACTTAACTTGGCAACTGAAGAAAGAGAAATCTCGATTTATTAAAACTGCACCATCGACATTTGGATTGAATCCTGAGTTTAAAGAAGCAAAACAGCCGAAAATAAAAGAGAAGAAAGAAGAAAAGATTTACGAACTGAAAAATTTTCTTTCCCTTAATTGAAAATTTGTAATATGGAAAACGAAAACCCTCTGACTACGAATTAGAAAATCGGGAGTTCCAATTTCTTCGGACGTGCCCCTGATTAAATCCTCTTCCATTCCTCGGTTTGTTTTTCGAGCTGAAATTGGCTCGATTATTTTTTGATTCATTGTTTCGAAGTGTTTTCGCGATCCTTAATCCTTCGCTCATGTCTGTAGCAAAGAGATCAAAGCCCATCGCTGGAACAGGGATCTTCATGCCGATAAATGATTCGATGGCTTTAAGGTGATTGGCTGTGCCTTCGCTGGCCAATGATATAGCCTTCCCAGAATTCCCAGCTCGGGCCGTCCGCCCGATCCGATGTACATAATTTTCGCAATCCTGGGGAATATCATAATTGATAACCATTTCTAGGTCGTCAATCTGAAGACCTCGGGCTGCAACATCGGTTGCGACTAAAATTGCAAACTTTCCAGCCATGAAATTGTCAATGACCCTCAATCTTTGGTTTTGGGGAAGATCACCAGTGAGGTGCTGGCTGCGGAATCCATTGAGTTGTAACTTCTTGGACAAACGGAAAGCGGAATGTCTCATGTTTGTGAAAATCAGGGCATTCTGGGGGGCTTGAGCCTTGAGAATTCCTAGCATGAGATTCATTTTGAGGTGGCTTTTCACATGGTAGAGTTCTTGTATAATTTTATCCACCGTCAGCTGTTCTGGAGTTACTTCGATAGAAACTGGATGATTAAAGTGTTCAAATGCGATTTTTCTGGATATGCGGTTCAACGTTGCACTAAAGAGCATGTTTTGTCGGGCACTGCGTGGAGGCATCTCACGAAGAAGCTTTTTGATGTCCGGAAAAAACCCCATGTCGAACAAGCGATCGGCCTCATCGATGACCAGGATTTCGATATTTCTCAGCTTTAAATGGCCTCGTGCACTTAAATCCAGTAACCTTCCCGGCGTTCCGATTACTATGTCCGAACCTTTTTTCAATAAAGCCAATTGGCGGTCGTAGCCCACTCCGCCGTAAAAGCTGCCGATCGCGAAACCCATATGGCGGTTTAGAAGTTTGGCTTCTTTTTCAATCTGTACAGCCAGTTCCCTGGTCGGTACAATAATCAGTGCCTTTTTTCCATTGGGCGCGCTATTATGGAGCATATGCTCAAACAGAGTGATCAGGAACGCCGCGGTTTTGCCGGTTCCGGTCTGGGATTGGACGGCCACGTCCTTGCCCTGCAGAGTTACAGCAAGGCTTTGTTCTTGGACGGCCGTCATTTCTTTATATCCTCTGTCCGCGATTCCCTGCAGGAGCCGGGACTCGATTTTCAATTCATTAAAATTCATTATATTACCTTTTTATTTGAATAAAACATGAGGGGATAAATGTCGGACGAAATTATCGTTCAGGCGGGAAAAATAATTCGCTTTGACTAATTCCTACTAAATGTTCAAAAAAAGTATACCAAATACTTAAATATATAGCAAGAAAACTAATTTTACTCACTCTATCTATTAAGCTTTCATTTTTTTCCAAGTTGTTAGTAGACAAATATTATATTTATCCAATGAAAGACTTCTTGGTTGTGGTCAATTCTTCATCATCGATTTTTTCTTTCAAGATTTTTATGACTTTTTCCGAATTTTGTATCCTCTTTTGTTTTAGCTTAAAGCTGATGACAGCCGCAATTTATTGCAAGAAATTACAAATATACTATTTAGACTCTCATGAGGTTTTCGAGCCCAATCCAGTCAAAACTAAGCAGAGAAAAAAACCACTCAATGAGAAGGAAAGAAAGACAAATACATCCCTCCAGCTGATCATCCGTGGAGAAGACATAATCCTTCGCTCCATCATAACTGTTATTTAGAAAGGATTTAGGTAATGACAAAACCGGAAATTTTTGCGTGACACAAATAGGAAATTATCACATGGCAGTGACACACCATAATCATTATTTTGACATTGTTTTGTTCTTATGATATTAGCAATGAAACTTATATGAAGAAAAAAACTAAGAAAAGAGGTTAATTTAATGTCAGAAAAGACAAGATTTCCAAAG
>DAOUSP010000169.1 GCA_030627155.1 Candidatus Aminicenantota bacterium | reverse complement strand
TTTTCCTCTATGTCGGCATTCTTTACCCTTCGGGCGAGCCGACGTCTGCAGCAACCTCAACTCGTGAATAATCCAGTTTAGATAATAAATTATCATAACTTTTGAAAAAATACAATTTATCTTGAGGGACACAACTAAAAGTGTGGTGAAGAATGCCACACTATTGACCATGCTTTTTATTATAGAACCTTTCTTTAGATTTCTATAACTTTTCATTGTAGAAAAAGTTGCAATTAAAATCTTTTGGGATTATTATCACTATAAAATTTACCTAAGAGCATAAATCAATACTATTTTTAGAAGGCGGTCATAGCAAGGAAAATGAGGTTGAAGAGAGGAGTTTTGATTGTTTTCGAAGGCATCGATGGGTCGGGGAAATCAACTCAGGCTAATAATCTTTTCCATGCTATTTTGGAAAGAGGTTTTAAAGCCGTATATTTCAGCGAGCCCACTCAAGGAAAATGGGGCCGTCTAATCAAAGAAAAAGCCGCATTTCCAGAATCTCTTACCCCTGAAGAAGAGTTGGAGCTTTTTCAGAGAGATAGAAAAGAAAACGTCAAAAAGAATCTAAAGCCAGCCCTCAGAAAAAAACAAATAGTCATATTGGATAGATATTATTTTTCTACAATAGCCTACCAGGGAGCAAAGGGTATTGATACTGAAAGAATTCGAAAACTGAATGAAAAAATTGCTGTTAAACCAGATTTGGTTTTTATCCTGGATTTAGATGCCAAGAAGGGTCTAAATCGTATTGAGAACCGAAAAAAGAAAGATTTGCTGTTCGAACGGGAAGATTATTTGGTGCGCGTCCGCCAACTTTTTTTGCAAATTAAAGGCGATAACATCTTTCATGTGAATTCCGATCGCTCTGAGGAAGAAATCGGTAAAGAAATAAAGCAAATTGTGTTTGCATATCTGAACTGTTTGACCCTATAGACCATCTCAATTAAATTTGTTATATTCTTATCCTAATGACAGAAAAAAAGACACTTATCTTGAAGATTAAAAAATTAAAGATTAAAGATTTTTCTCTAAAGAAACTTCGCGAACCTAAGGTTCGTAATAGAATTATTTTTACTCTTTTAATTCTTTTTATTTGCTTTCTGGGAATATTAGTTGGTGCTTATAAGGCAATAATGCAAAACCTGCCTTCCATTGCAATGCTTGAGACATATGAACCACCGATAATCACCTATGTTTATGCGGACAACGGAGAAGTCATTGGAGAATACGCCCGCCAGAAAAGGATTGTTATCACTTACGAGAAAATCCCAGAAGTCTTAAAAAAAGCAATCATTGCAACAGAAGACCCCAGATTTTATAGGCATCATGGAATTGATTTTTATGGGATTTTACGTGCAGTCAAGGAAAATATTAAGATTGGAAGAAAATCCAGAAGACTTCATGGGGGAAGCACAATCAGCCAGCAGCTTTCCCGCGAGCTTTTTCTTCATCCAAAACAGACTATAAGGCGGAAATTGAAGGAGGTCATTCTGGCTCTGCAGATTGAAAGAAAGTATACCAAGCAGCAGATAATGACGATGTACTGCAATCAATATGACCTGGGGCATGGTGCTTTTGGTGTGGAAACTGCTTCACAACTTTTCTTTGAAAAGAATGTTTCTGAATTAACTCTAACAGAAGCTGCGATGATAGCAGGCCTTTTCAGAGGGCCTTATTATTATTCTCCATACAATAATCCTGAAAGAACCCTTCGCCGCCGGAATCATGTGCTTAACCGGATGGTGGAGGAGGGTTTTCTAAGAAAAGATGAAGCTGAAAAAATCAAGCAGGAACCACTGAATGTTCTTCCTTTGTATCGGGGGGATTCTGAATTTTCTGCCTATTTTAATGAGGAAGTCCGTAAATATTTAGAAAAGAATTACGGAGCAGAAACACTTTATAGAGACGGGCTTAAGGTCTATACGACTGTAAATATCGAATACCAAAAATATGCGGAAGAAGCGCTGAGAAACCACCTCAAGGTCCTGGATAAAAGACAGGGCTGGAGAAAAGACAAGAGAAACCTCTTGGACGAAGGCGTCCAGAACCTTGAAGAATTTCATGGGAAAACGTTTTCGAGCTGGCTGAAGTCCTCTTTGGAGGAACAAGATATCATTGAAGCTGTAGTGTTATCTGTAGAAAGGAATAAAGCTACAATAAAATTTAAGGATTACACAGGAAAGTTAACAAATAAGGGAATTGGTTGGACAAAGACAAATAATCCGAAAAACCTTATAAAAAAGGGAGATGTAATTCACGTTAAAATCCAAAAAATAGATGAAGAAAATAAAAAACTTGATGTTTCCCTGGATCAAGAGCCGCTTCTTGAAGGTGGCTTTCTGGCAATTGAACCTCAAACTGGGCAGATAAAAGCGATGGTTGGAGGATATTCTTTTGAAAGAAGCAAATGGAATAATGCTACACAGGCAACGAGACAGTCTGGTTCAGTGATAAAGCCCATCCTTTATACAGCTGCGCTGGAGAACGGTTTTACACCCGCAAGCAGGATTGTTGATGAGCCAACAGAATTCGAGGACCAATGGTCAGGGGAACTGTATGCTCCGAATAATTACGACAGGAAATACAAAGGTGCAGTGACGCTTCGAACAGGATTGGAAGAGTCAAGAAATATTGTTACCGCGAAACTTTTAGAGTATATTTCTCCACAGATCGGTGTAGAATATTGCAAGAGATTTGGCATTAAATCGCCTGTCTATCCTTATCTATCTCTTGCGCTTGGGGCATTCGAAGCAAGATTGATTGAGCTTGTATCTGCCTTTACGACTTTTCCGAACAGAGGCATCCGGGTAAAGCCCTATTTCATCACGCGTATAGAAGATAAAGATGGGAATATCTTGGAAGAAAGCAAGATAGAGACAGAGGAAGTCATTTCTCCAGAGATTGCCTATATGATGACCTATCTTCTTCAGGGGGTTGTCCAGAAAGGGACTGCTGCAGCGGCGAGCTTTTTATTAAAAGATAAGCCATTAGCTGGAAAAACAGGGACAACCGACGAATATTCTGATGCCTGGTTTATAGGATTTTCTCCATCTCTTTGTGCTGGTGTCTGGGTCGGGCATAACACTAAGATTTCAATAGGTGAACATCAATCCGGGGCTGTAGCTGCTCTTCCTGTTTGGATAGATTTTTTCAGCCATATTATTGAAAAGGAAAAGAAAGTAGCAGAAGAAATGGGAGAAGATTCTCTAATGGAAGAATTTGAAGTTCCACCTAATCTAAATTTTGTAGAGATTGACAGAAAGACCGGTTTGTTGGCAACACCATTCTGTCTATGGACGATGAAGGAAGTTTTCCTCCCTGGAACAGAGCCAGGCCGATTTTGCACGTATGAAGACCATCTGCTGGTTCTGGATTATTACTCAAAGAAAAAAGAAGAAATTCATTAAAAATCAATCTTCCCCATGAGGGAGCATCTGGAGTCTTATCGAACTTTTTTGTGTAATTCCCTTAAAGTAAAAAAACGGATAACTTGATTAATTTTTTTTCCTGGTTTTTGATGATGACCCTGAAGAACGAGTCTTTGAACCGCTTGAACGAGTTGATGACGAAGAGGAACTTCTGGATGATGAGGAAGAAACAGTGCTAGATTTGGAGCTTGTTCTCTTATAAGAAAAAATTCGGGGCGTCTTGCTTTTGCTTGATTTGGTGCTTCTTGAAATATAGTTATAAATTTTGGCAGAAACAGATGCGGATTTTCCGGTT
>DAOUSP010000061.1 GCA_030627155.1 Candidatus Aminicenantota bacterium | reverse complement strand
TTTCATCATTTGTCCTCCTTGTAAAAATGTTAACGTAATTGGAATTAATTTAAAACAACAAAATTGTGTTAATCGGAGACATGGAGGACATGCGTGAATCGGGAACACGTACCTAATTCTCAGAATTAGGTGCATGTCTCTTATTATTCCCTTATTATCAATTTTCAAAATTAAAGTTCATTATTTTAATAAGGAATAACTCCAATTATCTCATCCAACAGCTTCTGACAGTGCCTACAGAAAGAAGAAGATTTTTTGTCTGTATCAAGGAGACTGTTAGAAAAATGCATCACACACTTTGAATCAGGGCAGTGACTTAATCCGTAGGTGTGGCTAAGTTCATGGACTGCTTCCTTTAAAGCTCGTTCTAAGAAAAGTGTTTTATTTTCAGAAAGGCCATAGAAGCTTTGATGCAGGCGAGAAAGGGAAATAATGGCAAAATGTCCTCCAAGTTCGGCTTCGCCAAAGACAAAATTTAGCTGAGGCACGTAAAGGTCAACATTGACTATAGCCAAAACCTTTTCATGCTTTGAAGGTGTTAAATGTCTGTGAAGGTCTTGAAAAATATGTGACGAATAATATTGATTGCGTCCGGGATTATAGGCCTTTTGAGCCAGGGGGATAGTCTTATGGATTTTCGTTCTACAGGAAAAAGTTGCCTCTAATCTTTTTGTCAGGTCATCCAAAATCCAGGATTCTATATCGTCTATAGGGACAATAGTGATGATTCTTTCCATTTCAATCGTATATGATGAAGCAGAAATCGTTAAGGGAAAATACAGTATAAGCAGTGTAGAAAAAACATATAAAAGAAATATTTGCCACTTTTTGCCTTTTCTAATTTCCAATTATTTATTGAATCTTTTTATAATTTTAATATTTCCTCATACCGAAAGCAATCTATTGTGTGGTCATTGACCATGCCGACAGCTTGCATGAATGCATAACAAATGGTTGACCCTACGAATTTAAATCCTCGCTTTATCAAATCTTTACTCATTGCATCTGACTCAGGAGTCATTGAAGGTATCTCTTCGATATTTTTCCATGCGTTATTCTTTGGCTTTCCGTCTGTAAACTGCCAGATATAGTAATCAAAGCTCCTGTATTCTTTTTTTACAGCCAGAAAAGCCCTGGCGTTTTGGATCGAAGCTTCGATCTTTCTTCGGTTACGAATGATTCCTTTGTTTGAGAGAAGCTGTGCTACCTTGTTTTCATCATATTCAGCTATCTTGCTGGCATCGAAATTATCGAACTCTTCCCTGAAATTCTCGCGTTTTTTTAGGATTGTAGTCCAGCTTAGTCCTGCCTGCATGCCTTCCAGAATAAGAAATTCGAACAGCTTCTGGTCATCATGTATAGGAACGCCCCATTCATTGTCATGATAATTCAGGGAGAGGGGGTCATCTGTTAGTACCCATTTGCATCGTTTTTTCATTATTATCCTTTTAGAATAAATTTTATTTGTTTTTCTTTTGATTGAAAATACTATTTTCTAAAAAAATTTATTAAAAATTTGATATTTGTGCAAGAATTTTCTTTTTTTCTTTTTATTTATTTCGTTATAATACTATTTCTATTATCCATATCATTATCATTAATTGAGGAGGTTTTCTGTGAAAAGATTCATTGGCATAGTATTAGTTTTATGTCTTTTATTTTCACCTGCACTTGCAAAACACAAGAAGGTTTCTTTTGATGAGCAAGCAGCATGGAGTTATATAAAAGATTTGGCTTCGGATTCCATGCAGGGGCGGAGAAGCGGCCAGCCGGGAGCTTTGATGGCAGAGGAATATATTGCATCCAGGTTCAAAGAGTGGGGTTTAGAACCGGCCGGAGATAATGGCACATTCTTCCAGAATTTCACAATAGAGCACAGCCATGTTGAAGAAGGAGTGGCTCTTGAAGTAATCACAGATAGGGCAAGGCGTGATTTTTATTATGGGGAGGACTGGAGAGTCCAAAGACTCTCTGGGTCCGGCCATTTCACAACAGAGATTGTGTTTGTTGGCTATGGAATTCATGCTCCTGAGAAAGGTTATGATGACTATGCCGATGTGGATATAAAAGGTAAGATAGTACTATTTACAAGTGGCAGTCCACGCAAGCTTGAGAAAAAGCTAAAAGAAGAAGCCGAGATGGAAAAAAGAATCGAAGCAGCTCAAAAGCTGGGTGCTCGAGGCATCATTGGTTTTAAGCCGGCTCAAAGCCAGGCCAGGTATTTTCGCTTGAGGATAAAAAAAGAATTATACAAGCCGGATTTTGTGCTCATTACTGTCGAGGATAAAGTTGTTGATTTTATTTTTAAAGACCTTAACACAGATCTTCGTACTCTATTCCAGACAATAGAGAAGACAGCGCAGCCAAAATCCTTGCATACTGGAGTCAAAGCTTTTGTCTCTGTAAATGCCTATTTTGATGAAAAAAGGCCCACAAGGAATGTCCTTGCTAAAATTTCCGGGAAAGATAAAAAACTCAAGGATGAATATATTATTATTGGTGCACATATGGATCATTTAGGAATCACACCCATGGGAGATGTGATGAACGGCGCCAATGACAATGCTTCAGGAACAGCCGTTGTCATGGAAATTGCAAGAGTAATGAAGCTTAACAAGGTTAAGCTAAAAAGGACTGTTATTTTTGCACTTTGGGCAGGGGAGGAGCAGGGGCTTCTCGGTTCAAGGCATTATTCTGATAATCCGACACACCCGATAGAAAAGACAGTTGCTAACCTTAATATGGATATGGTGGGTATTGGAAGCGGCAAGATAAATTTTGGAGGAAAGTATTATTCTCCTGAAATTTGGAAGCTTCTTGAAGAGAAATTACCGAAAGAATTGATGGAAGCTGTTAAGCCCGGAAGGGGTGGCCCCGGTGGATCTGACCATACAGCTTTTCTACAAAAGGGAGTTCCCGCATATTTTGCAATTACAGAGGACTCTTTCCTGAAATATCATCACAGCCGGGATGATTTTGACTTGATTCAGCCCGAACTGTTGAAGAAAACAGGTGATTTTATCCAAACGGCAACTGAGCTTCTTGCTTCTGAGACGGTTGAGTTCATCAAGCCGATGCGTCAGGAAACCTTCCAGTTTAGATACCAGAATCTTATAAACTACAGGCTTTCGCCCCTCGAAAATGTAATTTCCAATCATGGAGATACTAAAGACTCTCATGTTGACCTCCAATTTTCTATTATAAAAGGACAAGAAAGCCTCAAAGGGGATGAACTCCGAGTGGATATCCTAAAGAAATTCCTGACATATTCTGAGAAAATAAAAGAGTCCAAAGGACTGACCTATTATTCTTCCTCTGGCCGTCTTTCCAGGGATGTACGTCAGGGAAAGACCACAGTTATCACAGGGCTAAAAGGACTGGATGCATTCATTGATGACCCGCAATGGGCGAATGTATTAGCAAAGCAGGGCCTTTATTTTGTTGTTCTGGATGACCCCTCTGTTCTTTTTGAACAGGAAGCACTTAGCGAAAAAGGAAAAGAGATTATTAACGCATTGGATTCAAACGGCTTGCTTCTTTTTGTTAAAGGTGCAGATGCATCTCAGGCAAAAACATTGTTGCAAACTTCCAAAAAACCAATTGTTCTCCTTGAAAAGAACTTGCCTGATAAAGAGATTATGGAGCTTATTAAACAGAAAGATTCAGCCCTGGGCCTTCTACTTCAGATAGAAGATTCCCCTGAGGATTATTTCAAGAAACTCGATGCTGTAAAACAATCGATAGGCACACAGCATCTAATGATTGTAAATGATGTGTGTTTATGGGGTGATACTGGAAAAGAGCTCATGCTTAAAACAATTTCAGAAATTCTCAAGGCGAAATATGAACGGTTTGATTTGTCCAATATTTTCTCCTCTACATTCTTAAGGGTTTTGGATAAAGCAAGAGGCGAGACACCGCAGCAGCGTTTTGCTTTCATGCCATTCTGAAATGATGCTTGGCGCATGGTATAATGCGCATGATTTCGAAAATTTAAAAAGATTGTGCCAAAGAAGATTAAATATGCATCTATCTTTCTTTGAAAGATATGTTTTAAGGGGAAAGGGCAGTTGTTTATAAGAGGATTAGTTTTTTCTGCAGTATGTGCAGCGATTTATATCTCTTATTTGGCGGTAGAGTACCATATTATTACACACAGAGCCCGCAGGATTCCCATACGAATAGGAATAACAGGAACACGTGGTAAATCCAGTGTTACACGGCTGATTGCTTCAATGCTCAGGGAAGCAGGATTTTCAGTTCTGGCAAAAACAACTGGCTCCATTCCGGTTATTATCTTACCAAATGGAGAAGAACAAGAAATCAAGAGAAGAGGGGGGCCATCTATTCTTGAAGATAAAAAAATCCTTAAGGCAGGAGCAAAGTTGGGTGTACAGGTACTTGTTTCGGAATTGATGGCTATCCATCCTGAGCGGGTGCATGTGGAATCCACCAGGATGCTCAAACCTCATATAATTGTCATCACCAATGTCCGCCTGGATCATATGTCTCAGATGGGCTATTCCAGGGAAAGCATAGCTTCCTGTTTTGCTGGTTCAATTCCTGAAAAAAGCACTGTCTTTGTGCTCGAGGAAGAATACTTTCCTGTATTTAAGAAAGCATCAGAGGGGATGGGTTCCAGAATGATTGTTGTGCCAAAAGGGTCGTTTAATGATTTTTTAGCTAAAGGGATAAAGCTTCCTGGATATGAATTTGAAGAAAACATGAGATTGGCCATGGCTGTTTCAGAGTTCTTAGGAATAAACACAGAAACGGCCTTTAAGGGCATAAATGCAGCAAGGCAGGATTTTGGAGGACTTAAAATTTGGAGATTCAAACCCGGGGCTTCCTTTCAGCCATGGTATTTCGTAAGTGGATTTGCAGCGAACGATCCTGAATCCAGTCGGCTTGTAATAGAAAATATAAAGAAAATTAAAATCTTTGCGGGGAAAAAAATCATCGGGCTTTTAAATCTTAGAAAAGACAGGGGCGATAGGTCTCTCCAGTGGCTAAGAGCGCTGAAAGAGGGAGCTTTTCCTGAATTCAGCAGACTTATAATTATAGGTGAGCATGCCTTGGTCGTTAAGAGAAAGTTAGAATCCAAAATTAGAGCTGAAATCTCTGCTGTTAAATCCAGGAACCCTGAGGATATAATGAATAGAATCTTGGAACTTGAAAATGAAGAGAGTATTTTGATTGGTCTTGGAAATATTGGGGGGGCAGGCCGACTCCTTGTTAATTATTTAGATCAGGAAGGACAACCATATGTATTTTGAAACACTTATTGCTGGGCTAATTGTGGCTGTGATTTTTGTTGAAATCATGGAAATCTATCCTGGGGGAATAATTGTACCTGCGTATATGGCCTTATACTTGGATCAACCACTCAGGGTAATCGCCACTATTGTTATTGCTTTCCTTGGTTTGTTCACCTACAGGATTCTTTCAAGGCGTCTTATTCTGTTTGGGAAACGAAGATTTGTTATGCTTGTGCTTCTGGGTGTCTTGTGGGCACAGGTATGGTTTTTGATTTTTCCACATGTGTTTCCCGATACTCCAGAGCTGCGCGTGATAGGTTGGATCATTCCAGGACTCCTTGCAAATAATTTAGAAAAACAGAAAGTCCTGCCGACTTTAGCTTCATTGTTTATTGTAGCGACAATTACGTATTTTCTTGTGCGTCTAATCATGTGGATTTGAGAATGATGGATAATCTCTTTGCCAAGCACAAACGCTGTGTTCCTAAAGAAGCAAGCGGGCAAAATAATAATGCCATTTTTATTCTTTTCATCTTGAGCCTTCTATTCTTTTTGCTTGCAAAGGTGATTCCTTTTAAAAATACAAATGTACTCATAGAAGAGATGATTTCAGCTTCTCTGACAATGCAGGAAGCAATGGAGATTTTGAAGGAATGCCAAATAAAAAAAGAGATTTTCCCTGATGAACGCACTGATATTAATCGAACAGGATTGATTGGGCTCGAGTATTCATCCATAACGACTTCTTTGGGGAATTTAGAGTCTAAACGAACGACAACAAATCCAAACTTTGCAGCTCTTTTAGTGTTATTGCTTCACCAGGCGGGTGTTGAGAGGGGAGATACTATTGCTGTGGGGGCATCCTGTTCTTTTCCATCGCTGATTATAGCAATGCTTTCTGCTTCTAAAGCCATGGATTTAAAGCCACTTTGTATATATTCTCTCGGGGCCTCGCAGTGGGGGGCTAATAATCCACATTTTCACTGGCTTCATATGAATCAATGCCTGTTAGATGCACATGTCTTTGATGTAAAGCCCATTGCAGTTTCATTGGGAGGAGGCAGGGATTCAGGAGAAGAAATGGACAATGATGGCCGCTCTCTCCTGATAAAAGGTATTCAGAAAAGCGGGATTGTGTTTTTGCAGCAACCTGATTTTGAGGAAAACATTAAAGAAAGAATGCGGCTTTATTTCGAAGAGGCAGGGAAGGACGGAATTAAAGCATTCATAAATATCGGGGGAAGTCTGGCAAATATTGGAACAGATTCTGAGATATTACATTTGAAACCAGGTGTTCCAAGAGTCAAAGCAATTCCGCCCTCTGAAAGAAGGGGAGTCTTATATGAAATGGCAGCAAAAAATATTCCTGTGATTCACCTGTTGTATATGAAAGGCCTTGTCCAACGTTATGGGCTTGAATGGGACCCAGTTCCTCTTCCTTCTCCAGGAAAAGGTCAAATCTATCAGATTCCTCAATACAAAGACCCAATGTTTTTTCTAATTACAGTCATATATTTTTTTTCTATGGCCTTTGTCTTGCTGTTTCTGAAAAAGGGAAGTCGATAATTCCTTTTTTTTTGCCCTTAATTTTATTGGGAGCATCTCTATTTCCGTGACAAATAATTATGAACGTGTAATCTGTCACAGCGCCGGTTCCCTTCATCGTTGCCAAGACCCTCCTACCCTCCACAATGGGCTTCAGATGGAGAGGAACCGTCGCCGCACTTCTCAATTAGGTCAGATGTTTCCCTTCATCACGGAAATAGAGATGCTCCCAATTTTATTTAGTGAATTGC
>DAOUSP010000143.1 GCA_030627155.1 Candidatus Aminicenantota bacterium | reverse complement strand
CTGCCATCTGTAAGAAATTGTTCCTATGACCCCTGGATGAAGGCCGGCTTTTCTTATGATTTCTTCAAGTACATATGAAATCGTTGTTTTTCCTTTTGTCCCTGTTATTCCGACGACTTTTAATTTTTCAGAAGGATGCTTGTAAAAATTTGCTGAGCATATAGCAAGAGCGTACCGAGCATCATGGACTTGTATCCAGATTTTTGGGAAGTTTTCAGGTTTTTTCTGCTCTGAAAGGACTCCTGCGGCTCCATTCTGCAAAGCTTCCTGGATGAAAATGTGCCCATCTGTTTTTTCTCCCTTTAATGCGGAAAAGAGATAGCCCGGCCGTATTTTTTTTGAAGAATAGGATATTCCCTGGATGTCTTCATTTCTATTTCCGCTCAATCGAACAACCGGAACATCCTTAAGCAAGTCTTTGAGCTTCATTGTGTATTTGTCCTCCAGCTTTTGGCTGTTATAAGGGGAGATTCCCTTTGTTCTTGGGAGGGAACCTTGAGATAACGAAGCACTTGTTGGGCTATATCTCTAAAAAGTGGAGCAGCAACCTGTCCTCCATAATATGGGCCTTTAGGGTCGTCAATGACCACAACAATGGAAATGGCGGGATTTTCGGCTGGGACAAATCCCACAAAAGAAGATATATGGGATTCAGATGAATATTGTTTGAGATCTAAATCAAACTTTTGAGCCGTTCCTGTTTTTCCAGCAACAGTATATTCATCGATTTGAGCAGATGTCCCTGTTCCTTCTTGGACAACTTTTTGCAACAAATAGGAAACTATTTTTGCTGTTTCAGGAGAGACAACTTGATGAGCTTCAGGGAAATCGCTGGTATCTTTTTCCCCTGTCAAAGAAGTGGACAGGACGACTTTTGGGGGGATGAGCATTCCTTCGTTAGCAATGATATTTATCGCCTGGAGTAATTGGATGGCTGTGACAGAGATCTCATACCCAATAGATAGCGATGCAAGGGAAAATTTAGACCAAGTATTAGGAGGATTAAAAATGCCTCTTTCTTCAGCAGGAAGGTCGATTCCTGTTTCCTGGCCGAATCCAAATGCTTTGATAGCATGAAAAAGCGTGTCCTCCCCAACCTGCTGTCCTATTTGAATGGTTCCGACATTGGATGAGTGGATGATGACTTCAGGAAATGTAAGTATACCAAACCTGCGGTAATCTCTGATTTTTTTATACGTCCCTGGTATTGTGAATGCCCCTTCACTGCAGTCAAAGGTGTCGTTGAAGCGGACCTTATGGAATTCGATCGCTGCAGAAGCAGTCACGATCTTAAAGGTTGACCCAGGGTCAAAAATATGATGAATGGCCTTGTTCCTGTCCACCTGAAACAGGGCCTGAGATTTGCTGTTAAGGTCAAAGGTAGGGAAATTGGCCATAGCCATTATCTCTCCAATGGATGGCCTGGAGACAATGATGGACCCCCACTTTGCCTGAGTTTTTCGTATTGTCTTCTCAAGTTCTTTTTCAGCGATATACTGTATGGTTTCATCCAGAGTAAGAGTAATATCGAAGCCCGGGATAGATTCTTTTAAGACTTCCACTCGATACTCTCGCCTTTTTGCATCCTTTAGAATGAGGCACTTCCCTTTTTTCCCTTCGAGAATGGAGTTGTATTTGTATTCGATACCGCTTGCACCGACATCATCTATATTCACTCGTCCTATCACGTGGGCAGCCAGTTTTCCATATGGGTAAAACCTTTTACTTTCTTCTTTCAGATAAACTCCACTCAGATGAAGTTCTTTTACTTTTTCTGAGAGCTCAGGAGAGATTTTCCTCTTAATCCAGATGAATGTTTTTTTGTCTTTGATTCGTGAGGTTATTTCCCGAACTTCTCTTTCAGTTAAATGTAAAGTTTTTCTGAGTTCTTCTATTTTTTTCAAGTGAATCTCAAGTGGCTCTTCTTTAAAAGGCGAATAAAATACAGAATAGCTGGGGAGACTTCGTGCAAGGATGTTGCCTGAGCGGTCGTAGATTGAACCACGTTTGGGGAAAATTGGAGTTATGTTTTCTGTTTGTTTGAGAGCACTTGCTTTAAGCTGGGGGTGAGCTATTACCTGGAGTTGGATGAGCCGGAAGATGATGGCTCCAAGCCAAAGTGATAAAAAAAATAATAATATTGCCGTCCTTTTCTTGATTTTTTTTTCATGCGAACTATTTATGCGATACATTGAGTTAAGGCCTTTGAGGGGCATTTTCGTAGATTATTTGGTCTTTTTTTGGCTCGGAAAGATTTAATTTCTCTTTGGAAATTTTTTCCACTCTTTCTAAGGATAACAAAGATGATTTTTTAGCTTCCAGCTTTTCGACTTCTTTTTGTAAAGCGAGAACTTTTTCTTCCAATTCCCCTTTTTGATACCCTAATCTTATCGATTCTGCTTGATGCCAAATATAAAAAGTCAGTATAAAAACAACAATTAATGTGCCGATGATTCCAAGAAAAACTTTCTTTTTATTTAATTTTTTTCTAACCATTTAAATCTTTTCAGCAGCTCTAAGCTTGGCTGACCTTGCCCTAAAATTTATGGCGATTTCCTCGTCAGTGGGGACAACAGGCTTTTTTGTTAAGATTTTAAGAGTCGGATGGATATCATTATGTCTGGCCAGATGGTTGAAGGTATGCTTTATAATTCTGTCTTCAAGGGAATGAAAGGAAATCACAACGATGCGTGCCTTTTTTGGTATTAAGTAAACGATTCTTTCAAGGAAATGAGAAATGCCGGTTAATTCTTGATTGACTTCTATACGAATTGCTTGAAAGACTTTGGCAGCTGGATGAGTTTTTCCCTTTTGAGGCCGCCACCTGCAGACTTGTTCTACGATATCAAGAAACTGTGTTGTTGTTTCTATCTTCCTTATTTTTCTACGCGAAACAATCTCCTTTGCTAACTTCCTGGCCTGTCTGATTTCTCCATATTCTCTGAACAATTGAGCCAGTTTATGCTCGGAATATTTATTGATGACTTTTGATGCGGTCACTTTATTCCGGAGATCCATTCTCATGTCCAAAGGCCCCTCGTGTTGGTAGCTGAACCCTCTGTCTGGATTGTCAAGCTGGAAAGATGAGATGCCCAAATCTAAGAGAATGCCCTTTGTATCAGAAAAATTAATTTTTAGGTCCGGTAGATATCTAAAATCCGAGTGATATAGTTCTATCCTGTTGGAATAAGGGGATAATTTTTTTTTGGCTTCTAACAGAGAAAACTCATCAATGTCAAAGCCAATGAGTTTTGCATCCGGATTTTTCTTTAGTATTTCATAGGCATGTCCACCCAACCCGAGTGTGCAGTCCATGTAAGTCCCTTTGCGCATGACATCTAAATAGTCTAAGACTTGATTTAAAAGAACAGGGATGTGACTAAATTGGCTCATTCTGTCCTTCCCTTTAGGAAAGAGAGATTGGCGATTTGCTCAAAATTTTCACCTGTTAAAGGATGCTTATTAAGCTTTTCTTCAAGCTTTTGTTTATTCCAAATCTCCATATGATTGTTTAGGCCAACAACTTCGATTTCTCCGTCAAGCACAGCTTTTTCCCTTAACGCTTGACTGATAAGAATACGTCCTTTAGAATCGATTTCGTACTGACTTCCTTTTAGGTTAACACGAAGCATGAACATCCTGACATCAGGTTTCAGGTGTAGCAGCCCTTCTCCTGTGATGTTAGTCAATTTTTTCCAAATTGAAAGAGGATAAACTTGAACGGCCTCATCATCAAGAGAAGTAATAAAGAGTTCTTTCCCATATTCTTCTTCGATGGCTGCGCGGAATTTCGCCGGTATTTTGATTCGCCCGCTTTTATCGAAGCGTGCCGTGTAGCTTCCTATCAGTGAATTTCCCATTTTGTCCCGTTTTGTCCCATTTTTTATTAATATATGTAAGAAAGTTCATGATGTCAAGGAAAATTTGATGAAAAAATAGAGATTATTTTTTTGAAATAAAGGCCTTTATTCTTTAAAAAGAATCAAGAAAGCAGGATTATTTGGATTCTATAAGTTTTTTTGCCAAATCAAAATCTTTTTTTGCCACAAAAATCCTTATCTCTCCAAGCCCATCCATAGAGAAAGGATGAATGGATTGAACAACTTGGCCCTTGAAGATGCAGGAGATGTTATTGCTTTCAAAAAAGCTTTTTATGATTTCCGCCTCTGCAGGACCCCATACTCTACAAACCTCTACAAGATAAGAATTTTTATCTTCTTTGTTCATTTTTCATTCATGTTGTTTTTTTTTGAACGGATTTTTGGGATTTTCGTTTTTGCTCAAAGTAATCTT
>DAOUSP010000086.1 GCA_030627155.1 Candidatus Aminicenantota bacterium | reverse complement strand
TATTTAGACTCTCATGAGGTTTTCGAGCCCAATCCAGTAAAAACTAAGCAGAGAAAAAAACAGTCAATGAGAAGGAAAGGAAGAAAGACAAATACATCCCTCCAGCTGATCATCCTTGGAGACGACATAATCCCTCGCTTCACCATAACTGTTACCTGAAGAGAATTTAGAAAATGATGAAACCGGACATTTTCACTTTGCTAAGAACCGGACATTTTCACTTTGCCTTGACACCATAATCAGTTGTTTTGACATTGTTTTGTTCTTATGATATTAGCAATGAAACTTATATGAAGAAAAAAACTAAGAAAAGAGGTTAATTTAATGTCAGAAAAGACAAGATTTCCAAAGTCATTCTGGGCAGCCAATTCGATTGAACTTTTTGAAAGAGCTGCATATTATGCGGTTGCATCTTTTGTTGTAATTTATCTTCATGAAATTCTCGGAATGTCTCCGACAAAGGCAACTTTCCTGAATGGGACAATTCTATGGGGCCTAATTTATTTCATGCCGATTTTGAGCGGGACATTAGCGGATAGATTTGGATTTAAAAAATCTCTTTCTCTGGCTTTTAGCTTGGTCGTCGTTGGATATTTTATCATGGGAACTGTCCAAAAATTCTGGCCTTTAATTTTAGGAGAAAGTCCTGCACTAATAGATTATACATTGCCAATTGTCATTGGAATTGTATTTATCGGGATTGGAGGTTCTTTTGTAAAACCATGTATTGCAGGAACCGTCCAGAAGACCTCAGGAAAATTTTCCACTCTTGGCTTCGGAATATTTTATATGACAATAAATGTTGGTTCAGTGATGGGAAGAATCGTATCTTATTTTGTCAGAATAAATTTTGGAATACCTTCCATATTTACCTATGTTGCTACGGCCTTTGCTTTCATAGGGCTGCTTGTCATTCTTTTTATTTACAAGGAGCCTGAATATCAGGAAACAGAGGAGAAAAAAGATATTCAAAAACCAAAGACATTAGGCCAGGCCCTCCTGGGCATGTTCATAGTCCTTAGAAATTTAAAATTTGTTTTCTTTCTTATCATTATTGGCTTTTTCTGGTTTATTTATGTTCAAATTTACAATCTGATTCCTTTGTTCTTGAGGTATGTTGACCCGAATGCGGCTGTTGAGCTTTATACTCTTGTCAATCCTGTTATGATTGTTTGTTTCCAGCTTTTAATCACAAAACTTTCGAAGAACTGGACTCCATTAAAATCCATCATGTTGGGGATTGGAGTCACAGTTGCAGGAATACTCCTCAATGTACTTCCTTTTGTATTTGGGATGAATCCTTTTGGAAAGACTTCTCTCCTCGTCTTGGTTCTTCCAGTTGCTGGAGTATTCATAGCGCTTTCTATAGGTTCTATGGCTGTAGGGGAAATGCTTACATCTCCGCGGATATATCAATATATAGGTGCTATTGCACCAAAAGGCCAGGAGGGTCTTTACCTGGGTTACTCCAATCTTCCTATAGCTTTAGGAACGATCGTAGGAGCCCCGATTGGCGGAATTCTATTTGAGCACTTTATTTCCCATTCGACTTCAGAAACACTGCCTGGTAATGCCATTATTATGTGGTCGATTGTAGCTTTCATGGGAATAATATCTCTTATTGGTGTATACATTTACGATAAATACCTTATAAAAGAAAAATAAATATCGAAACATATTTTTTTTGTGATGAGTCATAGATAAGAAGAGTGATTTAAGTCCAATAATAAAGCTGAATTCCAATTTAATTTATTTAGTATAAATAAGTTAACTCAGCCCGACAACAAAAAAAACAATAGAAAAATATCATTCAATCTAATCTCGTTAACTCCATTAAATTCATTAATAAATAATTATTTAATGCGATAGATTTTACATAAGATCAGAAAAAATAATAAAATATATCAATTTTTTTTCAGTTTTTTAAAAGTTCGTACGACTAAATAAATTAGAATGGAAAATTGTATAAAAAAGCACAAGATTAAAAATAAAAAGGTGAAATCAATGATGAAGGCCCCAAAAGTTCTAATTGTCGAAGACGAGGCGATTATAGCCACGGATATTCAGTATATCCTGGAAAACTCAGGTTTTCATGTGTCTGATATCGTATCCACAGGAGAAGAATCAATTGAAAGAGCATCACGTATGCTTCCGGATGTTATTTTGATGGATATAAAGTTGAAAGGCAAAATAGATGGTATCAGTGCTGCAGAGCATATATATAAACAATTCCGAATTCCTATTGTGTATATTTCTGCTTATGGAGATGAAAGAACCATAAAAAAATTCCAAAGTGTTAAATGTTATGGCTTTTTGAATAAACCTTTTGAGGAGAATGAATTAAAAACAGTGATTGAAGCTGCCTTAATAAAAAACAGAAGATTAAATAATTAAGCCAATATTTATTCCTTCCTCTACGAAATAAAAATTTAAAAAAGACTGTAAAATTTATTATGATGCCAAATTTTCTGTTAAAGAAATTTCCAAAATAATTTACCAGTATATTTACAAACACTTGAGAAATGGATAATATCATAGGAAATAAATAGAAGAAGAAGGAAAGATGGAAAATTGGTTTGTTCTTAACACACGTCCAAAAAAAGAATTTCAAGTTGAGAAATTGTTTAAAGAAGGGGGAATCAAAGTCTATAACCCTAAATATAAGTTTGAGGAAAGAATAAAGCCTTTTTTCCCTGGATATGAGTTTATTTATTTTGATTATCCGTTGCAGTATCGCCTTGTGAAGTTCACAAGAGGGGTTAAAAAGGTTGTAGGAAATTCAGAAGGCCCTATCCCTGTTCCTGAGATGGTGATTGAAGAAATTATGGCAAGAGAAATCAATGGGCTTATTGAATTGAATAAATACGGACAAGAGCCAGATTTGAATGACGAGATTGAAGTAATGGAGGGTCCTTTCAAAGGGCTTCGAGGGCTTTTTAAAAAAGAATTGAGTGAAAATGACCGGGTGCTGATTCTACTGAACTATGTGTCTTACCAGGGACAATTGATAATTGAAAAAAAGAAGATAAAAAAAGTCTTTAAAACAATCTAAAGTTTTTTTTCTTTTCCTATGAATTGACAATTTTTTTGAATTCCAATAAATTGCAGTTTAAACTCAATTAGAAAGAGAGTGAATTATGGAAGAAATATCCTTTTTAGACTTAAAAGCACAATACCAAAGCATTAAGCAAGAAATCGACAAAAAAATACTCGAGGTAATATCTTCTCAGAGATTTGTTTTAGGCCCTGAGGTGGAAAATCTGGAAAAAGAGTTAGCTGCATACAGCGGAACAGAATTTGCCGTTGGTGTGTCCTCGGGGTCTGATGCCCTTATTATTTCTCTAATGGCAATTGGTATTGGAAAAGGAGATGCGGTAATAACATCTCCTTTTACTTTCTTTGCCACTGCTGGTGCCATTTCACGGCTTGGAGCACGGCCTGTTTTCTGTGATATTGATCCAGATACTTATAACTTATCACCTGTCAGACTGGCAGAGCTTCTTGAAAAAGTAGGAACTGAGTTTGAAGGACAGAAAATAAAGGCAATAATCCCTGTGCATCTGTATGGCCAGGTTGTTGATATGGATCCTATCAATGAATTGGCAAAGAATTACAGCTTGTGTGTGATCGAAGATGCTGCACAGGCAGTTGGCTCGGAATATCCTTCCTCAAATGGAATAAAAAAGGCATGTTCTATTGGAGACGTGGGGATTCTTTCGTTCTTTCCTACCAAGAATTTGGGTGGATTTGGGGATGGAGGAATGGTTCTTACGAACAATAAGGAATTGGCTGATAAGCTTAAACTCCTACGCATGCATGGTTCCCGGAATAAATATTTTTATGAAATACTTGGCGGGAATTTTCGCCTGGATGCGATACAGGCAGCTATTCTTCGGGTTAAGTTAAAACATCTGGATACCTGGCAGGAAATGAGAAGGAAGAATGCTTCAAACTATGACCGGCTTTTTCAAGATGCAGGGCTTGTAGATGAGAGGTTTGTGAAGATTCCAATAGCTCTATATAAAGATAAAGGGTTGACAAATTATCACACTTACCACCAGTATGTGGTTCGGGCGAAAAATAGAGACAAGCTTATTGCATTTCTTAAATCCAGGAAAGTACCTACAGCCATCTATTATCCGCTATCACTTCATCTTCAAAAATGTTTTGCCGGGCTCGGTTACAGCGAAGGAGATTTTCCGGTCTCAGAAAAAGCCAGTGCCGAGGTGCTGGCTTTACCAGTTTATCCAGAGTTGCCAGTAAACCACCAGGAATATATTGTATCTTCCATAAAAGAATTCTATAAAGGAAAGGATTAGCTAACTTAGAATGTGTGGAATTTTCGGAATAATTTTTAATGAAAATCACGAGGATTTAGGCCGAATCCTACTTCAAGCAGGCAGGAGACTCACATACAGGGGTTATGATTCTGTGGGTATGGCTGTGTTCGGAAATGATTTTATCCGTTTGGAAAAAGATGTTGGAGAAATTGAAGAAGTCAACAGGAAGTTCAATTTTGAAACTTTTAAGGGCTATAAAGGAATTATCCAATTACGCTGGGCAACATTCGGTGCTCCTTCAAAGGAAAATTCACAGCCGCACTTCGACTGTTCAAGGAATATGGTGGGTGCTCATAACGGTAACATCGTAAATACAAAGGAACTTATTAAAGGGTTCAGTGAAAAAGGCCATGTCTTCTTGGGTGAAAATGACGGGGAGGTGGTTGTCCATGTTGTAGAAGATTGCTACAAAGAGATGTACGATATGAATTTAGCGATTCAAAAAGCCGGTGATATTTTAAAAGGAGATTATGCCTATGTTATAACTGTAAAGGAATCCGGCAAGATGTATTGTGTCAAGAAGTATTCTTCTCTTTATTTAGGAGTGGGTGAGGGCTTTGTTTGCTGCTCTTCAGATTTGCCTTCTATTATTCCTTTAACAAAAAACATTGTACCTCTCTATGATGGAGAATATGTGGAGTTTAGCTCGAATGATTTCCAAATCAGAAAATTGACATCTGGAGAGGAGGTAACGCGTCAGCCCAAGAAATACGATTTGGATATAGAGCAAGCACAAAAAGGAGAATTTCCCCATTTTATGCTTAAAGAAATTCATGAGCAGCCTGAAAAAGCTCAAGCATTGATAAATTTCCTTGGAGAATCGAGTCAGGCATCTGAATTCTATGATGCTTTAAGCCAGGAATCCAAGGTATACCTTACTGGTTCAGGGACATCATATAATGCCTGTGTTTTGGGATCTTATTATCTAAACAAGATCGCTGGTGTTGAAGCCATCCCGGTTATTGCAGGTTCATTCAGGGAGCTTTTAGGGCATGCAGATCTTCGAAAGGACGCATATATTCTTGTTTCTCAAAGTGGAGAAACAAAAGAAGTCATCAATGTGTTGAATTTACTGAAAGAAAAACAAACTGAGAAGATTTTTGCAATTGTGAATGTGCTTGGCTCTTCGCTTCAGCTTCGTGTCGATAAATATCTTCCTCTGCTTTCAAATATTGAAATTAGTGTCCCAGCAACAAAAACTTTCACAAATCAGGTGATTTTGTTTTTATGTCTTGCGATGGAGCTTAGTAAACTAAAAAATATGCCAACATATGGTTTGGAACAAGGAATTAAAAAAATTCCTTCATTGATTCAGGAAACTCTTGAAATGACTTCAGGCAAATGCAGGAAAATTGCTAAGGAATTAGCAGAAAGCAAATACCTTTATTATCTTGGTTATGGAATCAATTACGGGGCTTGTTTAGAGGGTGCCCTTAAGATGAAAGAAATAACCTATATCCCTTGTGAAGGGATGTATTCTTCAGAATTTAAACACGGGCCTTTGGCTATTAATGAAAAGGGCGACTGGGTTCTTTTCATGTCTACGATTGAAGATTCCTATATGACTCTTTCTCACATC
>DAOUSP010000166.1 GCA_030627155.1 Candidatus Aminicenantota bacterium | reverse complement strand
GAAGATATTACCCCTGAGGAATATTTAGATTATTCTCAAGCATTAATGAAGAAAGCCTCTGATGGGATTGAAGAAGAGTATGCGCAGAAACATTTCGAAATGGCTCAGGTATATAAAAAATACCAGGATTTATTAAAAAGGGAAGGAAAAATAGATTTCGAAGATCAGGTTTGCCTTGTTGTGGAGCTTTTCAGGAAAAGGCCATCTGTGCTGAGGGAGTTCCAGAATAAATATAAATATATATTGGTGGATGAATTTCAGGATACAAACTATATCCAATTCGAACTGCTTAAGCTATTGGCTGGCAAACAACGCAATTTGACTGTTGTTGGTGATGATGACCAGAGTATCTTTCGCTTTCGTGGAGCATCACTGAGCAATATCCAAAACTTTCGAAAAGTTTATCCTGATTATAAAAAGGTCGTTTTGAATATCAATTATCGTTCTGTGCAGTATGTCCTTGATTCCGCATACCAATTAATTCAGCATAACAACCCAGACCGCCTGGAGCTCCAGGAGAAGATAGATAAATCTTTGCAATCGACAATAGACAGTAATGAGAAAAGTATCTTCATGTTACAATTTGACACTGTTTCTCATGAAGCTGATAAGGTGGCTGAAATTATTTTAGATAAGGTTCAACAAGAGTATTCCTACCGCGATATTGCGATTCTTGTTCGAAGAAATGCTGATGCAGACCCTTTTCTTAGGGCATTAAACATGAAAAACATACCTTTTAGGTTTTCGGGAAGCCGGGGATTGTATTATCAAGATGAGGTAAAAATACTTATTTCTTTCTTAAAGGCTTTGACTAACTTTGAAGACAGTAAAAGTCTCTTTTATCTAGCCCTTTCTGAAGTTTACAATATGGACCTCTATGATTTGACCATTCTGTCCAATTATGCGCATAAAAAAAATATTCCTTTACATGATGTATTCAAGAAAATTTTCGAGAAGAAAAGTCCTGTTGAAATCTCTGGTGCTTCAGAAACTATTGTTAAAAACATTTTTCAAGATTTGCTGAATTTTGTTAAATTAGCAACTGCTCAAAATGCAGGCCGTGTTTTGTATGCTTTCCTTGAAAAGTCAGGATATCTTAAATCCCTTGTGAGTCAAGACAGCATTCATTCCGAAATAAAGATAAAGAATATACGCATTTTTTTTGATAAAGTGAAGAATTTTTCTCAGTTAACAGATGATGACTCTGTTCATGCCTTTGCTAAACATCTTGATATTCTTCAGGAAGTAGGGGATAACCCTGCCACGGCCGAGGCCGAGCTGGAAGAAGATGCGGTCAATGTGCTGACTGTCCATAAAGCAAAAGGATTGGAGTTTCCTGTTGTTTTTATTGTAAGCCTCATTGCAGATCGCTTTCCAGGCAGGGAGCTAAAGGAAAAGATTCATGTGCCGGACGAAATTTTAAAAGAAAATTTACCAGATAGTGGAAAGTCCATTCAGGAAGAAAGGCGTCTTTTTTATGTGGGGATGACACGCACAAAAAAATTTCTTTATTTCACATGGGCTCGAGATTATGGACTGAAAAGATTAAAAAAAGTCAGTCCTTTTGTTCTTGAAGCACTGGATTTGCCCAAAGTTCCGGATGAGATTATTCGCAGTTCAGCTTTGGAAGAAATCCGAAGATACGCCCCTCAAACCGAACAACCTGCATCTCCTTTAACTGTGACGGAAAGAAAAAGCTTGGTTTTAAGCTATTTTCAGGTGGATGACTATTTGACATGTCCTTTGAAATATAAATTTAGGCATGTATTAAGAATTCCTGTGCTTCCGCATCATAACCTGGTTTTTGGGCGCGTGCTGCATAATGTGGTGCATTTCTATTTAAAAAACAAGAAATTAGGAAAAGTGATATCTGAGGAGGAGCTTATACAGGAATATTTAAACAAATGGATAAACGAAGGATTTCTGAGCCGAGAACATGAAGAGATGCGAAAAAAAGCAGGTGAGAATGCTCTTCGGCTTTTTTATCAAAGGGAGAAAAACTCTTCAATTGTACCAGAATTTTTAGAAAAGAATTTTAAATGGTTCTTTAATGACAATACCAAGTTTATTGGGCGCTGGGACCGGGTTGATATTACAAATGGGGGTGCAATCATTATTGATTTTAAAGCAACATCGGTGAAAGACCAAAAAGAAGCAGACAAAAAGACAAAAGAAAGCCTTCAAATGGATATATATGCACTTTCTTTCACTAAAACTCTTGATATTCCTTTAGTAGGAACCCAGCTATATTTTCTGGAATCTAATATTATCGGACATGCAAAGAAAAAAGAGAAAGAATTAGACAGGGCAGCAGATAAAATTGAGAAAGCTGAATTTGGCATAAGTAATCAGGATTTTTCAGCCAAACCTGACTGGCATAATTGCCGCTATTGTGATTTTAAAACTATCTGCCCTTCCTCATATGCTTATTAGCCTGGATTATTGAATAATTCAGGTTAGAAGGGGTTTGCTTTTATTGAGGGCTGATCCAGAAAGGCATTAGTGCCAATGTGCTTTCCCTTTCTAAGATCTTGAATACATGGATCATCTTCTCCCATTTTGCATCGATATTAAGGTCAGTTTGTATGCTCTTTTTTCTAGAAATAACATCAAAAAGTGTTACTTTTTTCGGCAGAACAATGAGTCTGACTTCTTCGGAAGCCGGTATGCCGGCCAGTTCTTTTGCTGCGTTGATGGCCTCTCGAAGGCCTCCGAGTTCATCCACGAGCCCTAATTCTTTAGCTTGACTTCCCGTCCAAACGCGGCCCCTCGCTATTTTATTGACTTCTTCTTTTGACATGTTACGGCCCTTAGATACTCCAGTAAGGAATTTGTCGTAAATCCAAAGAAGTTGGTTTTTAAGAAGAGATTTTTCATCTGGTTTAAAACTGCGAAAAGTAGAAAACAAATCTGCTCTTTTGCCGAAAGTGATTTTTTCTGCAGTTATTCCCATTTTTTCGTAGAGTTTTGACATATTGAATTTCCCTGAAATTACTCCAATAGAACCAGTAAGTGTCTGGGGTTGGGCGATAATCTTATGGGCTGCCATTGAGACCCAATATCCTCCAGAGCCAGCCATGTCGGACATTGATACAACGAATGGCTTTTCTTTTTTGGCAAGAGAGCTTTCTCTGTATATGATATCTGAGGCCACGGCTGAGCCGCCCGGGCTATCGACTCGAAAGACAATGGCAGCAATAGATTTATCTTTGTATGCTTTTCTTATCCATCTTGCGATTGTCGAACTCCCCATCGTTTTGTAGAATCCTTCTCCAGAATGAATAGCTCCTGTTCCGTAGATGAGTGCTATTTTTTTCCCTTTATTCAACCCCAGAGATGAGGGCTTGATTTTTAGATATTGTTCGTGGGCGATCTTGTGTATTTTTGTCCTTTCACCTTTAATCAGTTGAATAAACTCATCCTCAAAGAGGAGCTTATCAACCAACCCTGTCTTTTGTGCCTGTTCACTATTAAAGAAGCCATGATCAATCAAGTTTCTTATCTCTTCCTCGGATCTCCCCTTTGCGTTTGCAATTGTTCTAATATAATGAGAGAAGATATCTCCATAAATAGATTCAAGCATTTCTTTATGAGCGGGTGTGAATCTGTCTTCTGTAAACATATTATAAGCTGTTTTATATTCTTCAACATGTTCTATTTCCACCTTGATTCCAAGTTTATCAAGCCCCTTTTTTACAAATGGAACGTAACCGCCAATCCCATTGATGACAAGAGAACCAAGTG
>DAOUSP010000082.1 GCA_030627155.1 Candidatus Aminicenantota bacterium | reverse complement strand
TGTTGCTATCACTGTAGCGGCAATTCCTTTTGGAGATGTTTTAAGAATTGGCAGGCGCTCAATTCGGCTTCAAATATTGTTTCGGTGGACTTACCCCAGGTTTCGCTATGACCAGTTAATGGATTTTGGATGGAAGGCGCTCGTTCCTTTATGCCTTGCCAACATAATTATTACAGGTATTTTTATGAGTATTTAAGATGATTAAATCATTGGGCTATTTTTTAGAGATTTTAAGAGGCAGCGTGATCACATCAAGGCATTTCTTTATAAACATGTGGTTTCATACGTTAAAATTATTTGGAATTAAGACAAAAACAAAAGGAGCAGTGACGATCCAGTATCCTGAGCAGAAAAAGGAGATTGCCTCAAGACACAGAAGCCTCCATCGCCTGATGAAACGAGAAAATGGGAAGCCTTTTTGTGTAGCCTGTATGCTGTGTGCAACAGTATGCCCATCAGAATGTATATATATAGAAGTAGCAGAGGATCCAGATGATGAGATTCAAAAATATCCTTCATCTTTTATCATTGATATAAGCCGCTGCTGTTTCTGTGGGTTTTGTGTGGAAGCATGCCCCGAAGATGCTATCCGAATGGATACAATGAAGATTGAATTAGCTTTTTACGAGCGTGAATACATGAAATATGATAAAGAAAAGCTTTTAATTATTAATCTTCTTGATAAATAAAAGATTCTCTTCCTATCCAAATTATTGTATTAAATTATAATATTAATTCATATGTTCATCATAAAAAGCAAAATCTATAAGAGCCAGCATCAAAATAGCTTTTATGAATTTTCGTTATCAATTCCAGCCTTTCTAAATTCCACGATTCAGGGCAGGTTCCCTGAGGAAAACCATGTCTTATCAGTTCTGTACCCATGCCTCCATCAAGGAGAATAATCCGCTCGTTGATCAATTCAAGAATCGAAGAAGCCATTTTTTTTCTCCTTATTGACATTTGAATCTATTTTATATTTTTTAGTATATCAATCATTTAATTCATATCCTATATATATCTGTGTTAAAATTGTTATTGTTTTAATGTATCTTTTCTTTTAGGGAAGTTTAAAAAAATGAAATGGAACTTTATTTTGTATAGGGCAAAAAACGTTTTTATAAAAATTTTTACAGCTTGATATTATAACAGTATAAACTTCCAAAAGGAGAATATAATGGGAATTTACAAAGATCTTAAGGATAAAAGAGTTGTCATTACTGGTGCAGCAAGTGGAATAGGCCTTGCAACCACAAAAAGGTTTATCTTTGAAGAATCAAAAGTTTTTATCTTTGATTGGAATAAAGAAGCTCTGGAGAAAGCATTATTTGAAAATCCAAAAATCTGTGGGGGTTTTCCTGGAGATGTTAGCAGACCTGAAGACATGAAATCAGCATTCAGAAAAGTGGACGATGTTCTGGGTGGGGTGGATGTCTTAATCTCTAATGCTGGAATAAGTGTGCGTAAATCATTTTTGGAAATTGAATATGAACAATGGTCAAAAGTTCTAAGAATTAATCTGGATAGCATGTTTCTATGTGCAAAAGAGGCTATTAAAAGAATGAGCGATCAACGTTCAGGCGTTATTTTATTCACTGCTTCTACAAATGGAATTGAAGGTCATCCACTTTATTCTGATTATAATACATCTAAAGCAGGTGTCATCATGCTTGCAAAAACCCTGGCCTTAGAATTCGCACCATGGCTGAGAGTAAATGCTGTCTGTCCGGGTTATGTTCTTACTTCTATGCAAAGATCCGAATACTCTCCAGAAATGCTGAAAAATATAAATGCAGAGATTCCTTTAAATCGCCATGCAAAACCGGAAGAAATTGCCGCATTATTTGTATTCTTAGCATCGAGCGAGGCTTCTTATATTACAGGACAGGCAATATCGATCGACGGCGGCGAAACAGCAGGTAAATACTTGAAAGCTCTCTAGAAAACATCTTAATATAATGCCCAATAACCATAGGAGGGAATTAAATGCATTTTGATAAAAGAATAACAGATCTTCTTTCTTTAGAAGGAAAAGTTGCGATAGTAACAGGGGCAGCCTCAGGAATAGGGCTTGGAACAGCAATACGACTTGCTGAAGTGGGGGCAAATATCGTTTTGCTTGACATCGATGAATCAAAAGGAATAGAAGCAGCAGATAAAATAAGAAACATTGGACAGAAGGCTGAATTTTTTCGATGCGACGTTACTTCAAATTCTGATTGTAAAGAAACAACAGAAAATGCTGTTAAAGAATTTGGAAAAATAGATATTCTGTTCAACAATGCAGGAATTACGAGACGCAAGAATATTGTCGAGTTGAATGAATATGAATGGGATTTAGTAATAGGAGTGAACCTGAAAGGAATATACTTGCTTTCACATCATGTGATTCCTCATATGATAAAAAATGGAGGAGGAAGTATAATAAACACAGGTTCAGGATGGTCATTAAGAGGCGGCCCCAAGGCTGTATCATATTGTGCAGCAAAAGGCGGAGTTGTAAATCTTACACGCGCCATGGCCATTGACCATGGGAAACACAATATAAGAGTAAACTGCGTGTGCCCAGGTGATGTGGACACTCAACTGCTGCATGATGAAGCAGTACAATTAGGGGAAAACGATGATGATTTTATGAGAAAAGCCGCAGCCAGGCCCATCTCCCGTGTAGGAACTCCTGAAGATATAGCAAATGCTGTTCTTTTTTTTGCAAGTAATATGTCTGGTTGGGTGACAGGCTCTATTTTAGTTGTTGATGGCGGAGGATTGGCTGGATAGTTATCAGCCAAAAAACATATAAAGGAGGTTAGCTATGAACCGTAAAAAAGGAAATACACATCCTTATATCCCAAATTCCGTACCAGAAGTCAAAGCAAAAATGCTAAAAGAGATAGGTGTAAATAATATTGATGAATTATACAGAGACATCCCCGAAAATCTGAGGTTTAAAGGGAATATGAATTTACCAGAGCCGTTGCCTTCTGAATATGCGTTAAAGCGTCATGTGGAGGAAATCCTTTCCAAAAACCAAACATGTGAAGAGAACCTTAGTTTTTTAGGAGGTGGATGCTGGCAGCATTACGTTCCTGCTATCTGTGATGAAATCAATCAGCGGTCAGAATTTTTAACGGCCTATGCTGGTGAACCATACGAAGACCACGGAAGATTTCAGGCTCTTTTTGAATATGAAAGCCTGATGGCAGAACTATTAGATATGGATGTCGTCAATGTGCCAACATATGATTGGTGCCAGGCTGCCAGTACTTCAATAAGAATGGCAGGCAGGATTACTGGTCGGGATGAAATACTGCTATCTGACACTGTATCTCCTGACAGGCTATTAGTAATCAACAATTACTGCAGGCCAATTGTTAATATTAAAAAGTTGAAGCATTGCCCGAAAACCGGCACCATTGACCTTAATGACCTAAAATTAAAAATATCATCAAGGACTGCAGGAGTCTATTTTGAGAATCCATCCTATCTGGGATTCATTGAAAGTCAAGGAAAAGCCATCTCAGATATTGCCCACGAAAATGGCGCTTTGAGTATTGTTGGTGTTGATCCAATTTCATTGGGCGTCATTGTGCCCCCAAGCCATTATGGAGCAGATATTGTTTGCGGTGATATCCAGGGTCTTGGAGTCCATATGAATTTCGGTGGTGGGCTTGCAGGATTCATCGCAACGCATGACGATGAAAAATTTGTCATGGAATACCCATCCCGCCTGTTCGGTATCACAAAAACTGCTGTGGAAGGGGAATATGGCTTCGGCGATGTTGCTTATGACAGGACGTCATTTGGTCTCAGGGAAAAAGGAAAAGAATTTATAGGGACATGTGCAGCGTTATGGGGAATTACAGCCGGCGTTTATCTGTCGCTTATGGGGCCTGTTGGAATGCAAAAGCTTGGGAAGACTATTATGCAAAAATCTCAATATGCAATGAAAAAAATGTCAGAAATCAAAGGGATTAAAGCGCCGCTGTTTAATATGCCTCATTTTAAAGAATTTGTTGTGGATTTTAATGCTGCGGGAATTCCAGTAAAAGATATAAATAAATCATTACGTAAACACGCAATCTTTGGAGGGAAAGACTTATCTGGTGATTTTCCGGGATTGGGAAATTGCGCTCTGTATTGTGTAACAGAAATCCACACAAAAAAAGAAATCGACAGATTGGTTCAAGTATTGAGTGATCTACTGGAGAGAACGGAAATATAATATAAAAGGACGGTATTAAAATGAAAACAACTAAATTTAGAAAATTTCATCAGGCAAAATGGGATGAACCCATCATTTTTGAGTTAAGCAAAGAAGGAGAAAGAGGTCTTTTAATACCTGAAACAGAGGAAAAAATTGAAGAGTCTATTGGAGATGGGATCTCTGTTTTGCCAGAGAACATGATAAGAAAGGAAGCACCGAGGCTCCCAGAGATATCACAAATGAGAGTATTAAAACATTATCTCCGTTTATCACAGCAATGCCTGGGAGCAGATTTAAACGTGGATATAGGACAGGGGACATGTACAATGAAATACAGTCCAAAAATTAATGAGGTTTTGAGCCGTTCTCCTAAAGTAACAGAGCTCCACCCACTCCAGGATGAAAGCACAGTCCAGGGTGCGCTGGAAATTATATATAAACTGGATACATTCCTGAGGGAAATTTCAGGTTTAAGCCAATTTTCACTCCAGCCCGGAGGAGGTTCCTCAGCTATTTTTGCCATGGCTTCAATCATTCGGGCTTATCATGAGGCGAATGGAGAAGCAGAACAAAGAGATGAGATGGTTACAACCATATTCTCCCATCCCTCTGATGCAGCAGCAGCAGCTTCAAAAGGCTATAGAATAATTACGATTTATCAAAATAAAGACGGGCTGCCTGATGTTGAAGCTCTTAAAAAAGCAGTTTCCAAGCGGACTGCAGGGTTATTGATTACAAATCCTGAAGATACAGGGATTTTCAATCCCAGAATAACAGAATTTACGAGAATTATTCACGATGCGGGAGGACTCTGTGGATATGACCAGGCCAATGCCAATGGAATATTAGGAGTTACACGCGCCAAAGAATCTGATTTTGACCTATGTTTCTTTAATCTTCACAAAACATTCTCATCTCCACATGGATGCGGAGGCCCAGCAGTTGGAGCACTTGGAGTAACAGAAGGGCTAATAAACTATCTTCCTGTTCCAATAATTGGGTTTGACGGTGAAAAATATTTTTTAAATTACAACCTTCCCAGGACTATTGGTAAAGTCAGAGGATTCCTTGGGGTTTTCCCAGTTATTTTAAGGGCTTATGCGTGGATAATGAGTTTAGGGGCTGTAGGACTTAAAGAAGCAGCAAATATTGCTGTTTTAAACAATAACTACATTTTAAATAAAGTAAAGCAAATTCATGGTGCAAGTGCTCCTTATGCAGAAGGGAGGCACAGAATTGAACAGACAAGGTATAGCTGGGAGAAACTCACTGAAGAAACAGGAGTTTCAACAGAAGAAGTAAGTTGCAGAATGGCCGATTTCGGCTTCCATTTATGGTCTAGCCATCATCCATTTATTGTACCTCAACCGTTCACAATTGAGCCAACAGAGTCGTATTCAAAAGACGAGATTGATGAATATCTTTCTGTATTGAATAAAGTCGCAAAAGAAGCATATGAAAATCCAGAAAAAGTTAAAAATGCACCCCATAACAGTGTTGTGCATAAGATCGATCAAAGTACATTGGATAACCCTGGAAAATGGGCAATTACATGGAGAGCTTACTTAAAAAAATATAAAAAATAGAGGGGCATCGAAATAGTTATCCAGGATCTGATGCCTCCAGTTGGCAGGAGATAATTTTTTTAAATTTGGAAAACTTGAAAGACTACAGAACAAACTCTTTTGCTTCTTTATCTGCTTCAATCAACCGCCATTTTGGCCTTAATACAAGCATTCAGGTTATTTATGAACGCAAGCCTGTCCCAGGGTACAAACATAAAGATTTT